>NZ_LUFI01000062.1:0-33800 GCF_005281675.1 Sphingobium sp. MP9-4
ACGGCGCGCTGCGCGGCCAGTGGCGTGCGCTGGGTTTCGATCTGTCCGGCGGCAATGGCGTCGCGCCGATCGCCCTGCCGGCGCCGCTGGCCGCCGATCGCGCCCGCACCCGTGCCGGCATCGGCAGCGCCGACATACCCGCGGACCTCAATATCGGCGACGATATCCTGCCCGAAGCGACCCGCATGGATGGCGTCCCGACCGGCCGCGACGCGGTGCCACTGGTGCAGGACGCCGCCGGCACGCCGCTCGCCGCCTGGCGCGCACTTGGGGCAGGGCGGGTCGCGGTCTGGACCGGCCTCGACAGCTTTGGCCTGGTGCTGAGCGGCCGGGGCGATCTTTATGGCGACTGGTGGGGGCGGATGATGACCGCCGTCGTGCGCCCGGCACCGGGGTCTGTTCCCGCCTTCACCGATCCGGCCTGGGTTGGCGAGCGGACCAGCCTGTGCGGTCTGAAGCCCGGCGCCCGTGTCGATGGCGCGCCGTTGGCGATCGATCCGGCGACCGGCGATTGCGCCGCCTGGTGGCCTGATCGGGCGGGCTGGCATCAGGTGCGCCGGGCGGATGGCTCGGCGGCGGCCTTCTACATCTACCCCGTCAATGCCCTGCCGGCGCTGCGGACCGCGCAGATGCATCAGGCCATGACCCTGTTGCAGGGCATGGATCAAAAGACGGATTCAGCCACTGCCGCGCGCTTCGTTCCCGGCCCGTCCTGGCCCTGGCTCATCGGCTGGCTGATCGCCGCCGCCCTGCTCTGGTGGTTCGAGCGGTCTCGGATCGGCCGCACGGCGATCCTGCAGTCCTAACTTACGCCCAGCATCACCGGCCGCAGCCTTTCGCTCGTTGCCACCAGCCAGCCGACAAACTGGTCGATCCGGGCAATGCCGCGCAGGTCGCGGGGCACCACCAGCCAGAAGCTGCGCTGGATATCGACCGCCTCCGGCAGCACGCGGACCAGTCCCGGCATGGCGTCGCCGATGAAGCAGGGCAATATGCCGCAGCCCGCGCCGCTGGCGATGATCTCCGCCTGGGCATTGATGCTGCTCGACCGGATTGCCGGTTCCAGCCGGGCATCGATCTCCGCCAGATAGCGCAGTTCGGGCGCATAGATCTGATCGGGGACATAGCCGACCAGCACATGGCGGAGCAGGTCGCTCTTGACCTTCAACGGCGGCGCACCCTCCAGATAGGCGGGCGTCGCATAAAGCCCCAGATGATAGTCGGTCAGCTTGCGGGTGATCAGCGGGCCGGTCTTGGGCCGGGCCAGCATCACCGCAATATCGGCCTCGCGCCGCGAGGGGTTGAGGAAGCCGCTTGACGCCACCAGATCGATCTCGATCCGGGGATGGTCGGCGGTGAAGCTGCGCAGATGCGGCGCGATCACCCGGCTGCCAAAGCCTTCCGAAGCGCTCAGGCGGATCGTCCCGGCCATCTGCGCGCCGGCCGCGCTGCCGCTCCGCTGCACCCCCAGCGCCGCTGCCTCCATCCGCTCGGCCTGTTCCAGCAAGCGCGTGCCATGGTCGGTCAGCACATGGCCGGCCGGCGTATGCTCGAACAGGCGTTGTTCCAGCGCCTGCTCCAGCCGCTTGATCCGCCGCGAGATGGTGGTGGCGTCCATCTTGGTCATCGCTGCCGCCGCGCTCAGCCGCTCGGTGCGCGCCACCGCCAGGAACAGGCGCAGATCGTCCCAGTTCATGGATGCGGCATTTTTGCAGGGTGGATATGCATATCCGTCAGCTTGCCTGCATTTATGATATCCTGCAAGGCGGGGTGAAAGCATCGTGCGGAAAAGTGGGAACCGGTTTTCCGCTTCAAACGATGCGACAAAAGAAGTTGGAGCGCGCGACTTGCGTCAGAGTGACCGTAGCGCGCTCCAAAGCATATTGGAGAGGATGGGCCATGCGTATCATCGATCATGTCATCAGCGGTCATTCGGCAGGTGACGGCGGCCGCACCAGCGACGTCTTCGACCCCAATAATGGCGGTGTGCAGGCGCAGTTGCGCCTCGGCACCCAGGCCGACCTGGACGCCGCCATGGCCGCCGCACTGGCCGCCCAGCCGGCCTGGGCCGCGACCAACCCGCAACGCCGCGCCCGCGTCATGTTCGCGTTCAAGACGCTGATCGAACAGAATATGGACGAGCTTGCCCATCTGCTCAGCTCCGAACATGGCAAGGTGATTGCCGACTCAAAAGGCGATATCCAGCGCGGGCTGGAGGTAATCGAGTTCGCCTGTGGCATCCCTCATGTGCTCAAGGGCGAATATACCCAGGGCGCCGGCCCCGGCATCGACGTCTATTCGATGCGCCAACCGCTGGGCGTGGTAGCCGGCATCACCCCGTTCAACTTCCCGGCGATGATCCCGATGTGGATGTTCGGCGTCGCCATCGCCTGCGGCAATGCCTTCATTCTGAAGCCCAGCGAGCGCGACCCCAGCGTCCCCGTGCGCCTGGCCGAACTGATGCGTGAGGCGGGCCTGCCCGACGGCGTGCTACAGGTCGTCCATGGCGACAAGGAAATGGTCGATGCGATCCTCGATCATCCGGAAATCCGGGCGGTCAGCTTCGTCGGCTCGTCCGACATTGCCCATTATGTCTATCGCCGCGGCGTCGAGGCGGGCAAGCGCGTCCAGGCGATGGGCGGCGCCAAGAATCATGGCATCGTCATGCCCGACGCCGATCTCGACCAGGTGGTGAATGACCTGGCCGGCGCGGCCTTCGGCTCGGCCGGCGAGCGCTGCATGGCGCTGCCGGTGGTGGTGCCGGTGGGCGAGGCGACGGCGATCGCGTTGCGCGAGAAGCTGATCCCGGCGATCGACGCGCTGCGGGTCGGCGTCTCGACCGATGCCGACGCCCATTATGGCCCGGTCGTCACCGCCGCGCACAAGGCGAAGATCGAGAGCTATATCCAGATGGGCGTCGATGAAGGCGCCGAACTGGTCGTCGACGGCCGCGGCTTCAAGCTGCAGGGCCATGAACAGGGCTTCTTCGTCGGCCCGACCCTGTTCGACCGGGTGACGCCGCAGATGCGTAGCTATCAGGAGGAGATTTTCGGCCCCGTGCTCCAGATGGTGCGCGCCGACAGCTTCGAGGACGCGCTGCGCCTGCCGAGCGAGCATCAATATGGCAATGGCGTCGCCATCTTCACCCGAAACGGCCATGCCGCGCGCGAATTTGCCGCGCGGGTCAATGTCGGCATGGTCGGCATCAACGTGCCGATCCCGGTGCCGGTCGCCTATCATACGTTCGGCGGCTGGAAGCGCAGCGCCTTTGGCGACACCAACCAGCATGGCATGGAAGGGGTGAAGTTCTTCACCAAGGTGAAGACCGTCACCCAGCGCTGGCCCGATGGCGGCGCCACCGGCGACAGCGCCTTCGTCATCCCGACCATGGGGTGAGGGGAAGCGGGGAGGCGATGAAGCCTCCCCGGTCATGACGCTGCAGGTTGACGCTTCATATCCCCGTCGCGCTAATGGGTGCCGGATAAAGTCCGGCATGACGAATGGAAAGAATGAGACAAGCCCCATGACCCAGTTCGACCTCACCGACGAGCAGCGCGCCGTGCAGGAACTGGCGCAGCGCTTCACCGCCGATGCGATCACGCCCCATGCCGCCAAGTGGGACGAGGATCATCATTTCCCCCGAGACACTATCCGCCAGGCGGCCGAACTGGGTTTCGGCGCCATCTATGTCTCGGAGGAGAGCGGCGGCATCGGTCTTGGCCGGCTTGAATCCGCGCTCATCATGGAGGCGATGGCCTATGGCTGTCCCTCCACATCGGCCTTCATCTCGATCCACAATATGGCCGCCTGGATGATCGACCGCTTCGGCGACGATGCGGTGAAACAGCGCTATCTCCCGTCGCTCGTCACCTGCGAGACGATCGCCTCCTACTGCCTGACCGAACCTTCCGCCGGTTCCGATGCGGCGTCGCTGCGTACCCGCGCGGTGCGGGACGGCGACCATTATGTCGTCACCGGTTCCAAGGCATTCATTTCGGGCGGCGGCGAAAATGACATCTATGTCGTGATGGTCCGCACCGGCGAGGATGGTCCCAAGGGCATCAGTTGCCTGGTGATCGAGAAGGACATGGAAGGCGTCAGCTTCGGCGCGCAGGAGCGCAAGCTCGGCTGGCATTCGCAGCCGACCGCCCAGGTCAATTTCGACGGCGTCCGTGTGCCGGTCGCCAACCGCGTGGGGGCGGAAGGGCAGGGCTTTGCCATCGCCATGGCCGGACTCGACGGCGGCCGTCTCAATATCGGCGCCTGCTCGCTCGGCGGCGCCCAGCGCGCGCTGGACGAGGCGGTGGGCTATACCCGCGAGCGGCGCCAGTTCGACCGCGCGATCGCCGATTTCCAGAATACGCAATTCACCCTGGCCGACATGGAGACCGAGCTTCAGGCCGCGCGCGCTCTCCTCTATCTTGCCGCTGCCAAGGTGAGCGAGGGCGCGCCCGACAAGACCAAATTCGCCGCCATGGCCAAGCGCTTCGCGACCGACACCGGATCGGCCGTGGCCGACCGCGCGCTGCAACTGCATGGCGGCTATGGCTATCTGATGGACTATCCGGTCGAGCGCATCTGGCGCGACCTGCGGGTCCACCGCATCCTGGAGGGCACGAACGAGATCATGCGCATGATCACCGCCCGCGAACTGCTCAAGGCCTGAAGGGGATGACCATGACCGACGATGTGCTGATTGCGGTGGAGGGCGGCGTCGGTCGCCTGCGGCTGAACCGGCCCAAGGCGATCCATGCGCTGACCCGCGCCATGTGCGCAACCATGACCGACGCGCTGCTCGCCTGGCAGGATGATCCGGCGATCCGCGCGGTGATGATCGATCATGCCGAAGGACGCGGCTTCTGCGCCGGCGGCGACATCCGCCTGATCGCGGAGAGCGCTGCGGGTGACAATCTCGCCGCGCGTGATTTCTTCGCGACCGAATATCGCCTGAACCATCTGCTCTTCACCTATGGGAAACCGGTGATCGCCTTCATGGACGGCATCACCATGGGCGGCGGCGTCGGCATCGCCCAGCCGGCGCGCTATCGCGTCGCGACCGAACGCACCGTCTATGCCATGCCGGAAACCGGCATCGGCCTGTTCCCCGATGTCGGCGGCGGCTGGTATCTTTCCCGCCTGCCGGGCCGGTCGGGCCGCTATCTCGCCGTCACCGGCGCGCGCATCGACGGCGCGGACGCGATCGCGCTCGGCCTTGCCACCGACTATCTGCCCAGCGACCGGCTGGAGGAGGCGAAGGCGGCGATCATCGCCGACCCGTCCGATATCGGCGCGGTGCTGGCGCGTTTTGCCGTCAGCCCGCCCGACAGCCATTTCGCCGCCCGCTTGCCGGATATCGACCGGCTGTTCGCCAGCGACCGGCTGGAGGATATCTATGCCGCGCTGCGCGCCGACGGATCGGACTGGGCGCAGGCGCAGCTTGCCGCGCTCGACACCAAATCGCCCCAGACGATGAAGGTCGCGCTGCGGCAACTGGCGCAGGCCAGCCGCCTGACCCGCTTCGTCGACAATATGGCGATGGAATATGATCTCGCCTGCCGCATCATCGCCCGGCCGGACATTGTCGAAGGCGTGCGCGCGCTGATCGTCGACAAGGACAACCAGCCGCGCTGGAATCCGCCGACGGTGGAGGCGGTGACCGACCAGCTGGTCGACGCGATCTTCGCGCCGTTGCCGGACGGCGAACGCTGGACGCCGCTGCCCCAGGCAGCGGTCGACGCCTGATAGAATAACAGGAGAGGATGGACATGAGCAGCATCGGCTTCATCGGCCTTGGCAATATGGGCGGCGGCATGGCCGCCAATCTGGTGAAGGCGGGGCATGACGTCACCGCCTTCGACCTGTCCGAAGCCGCGCTGGCCCGCGCCGAGGCGGCCGGTTGCACCCGCGCCGCGTCCGCCGCGGAAGCCGTTAAAGCTGTCAACATCGTTGTCACCATGCTGCCCGCCGGCAAGCATGTCCGCGCCGTCTATGGCGAGCAATTGCTGGGTGCGGTCGGACCGGACACGCTGCTGATCGACTGTTCGACCATCGACGTCGCATCGGCCCGCGCCGTCATCGAACAGGCGGCAGAACATGGCCTCGCCATGGTCGATGCGCCGGTCTCGGGCGGCATCGCGGCGGCCAATGCCGGCACGCTTACTTTCATGGTCGGTGGCGAGGATACCGCCTTTGCCCGCGCCGAACCGATCTTGCAGGCGATGGGCAAGGCGGTGATCCATGCCGGGGCGGCGGGCGCGGGGCAGGCGGCGAAGATCGTCAACAACATGCTGCTGGGCGCCACCATGGTCGCCACCTGCGAAGCCTTCGCCCTCGCCGAAAAACTGGGGCTTGATCTCCATACCTTCTTCGACATTTCATCGAAGGCGTCGGGGCAGAGCTGGTCGATGACCAGCTATTGCCCGGTGCCCGGCGTCGGCCCGGAAACGCCGGCCGACCGCGATTATGAAGGCGGCTTCGCCAATGCGTTGATGCTCAAGGATCTGAAGCTCGCGGTGGAGGCCGCCCATGGCGCCGACGCCAGCGTGCCGATGGGCGCGGCGGCGGAGTCCCTGTATCAGGCGCTCGTCAATACCGGCGCGGGGGCCAAGGATTTCTCTTCCATGATCCGCTTCCTCAAGGGGGCAGCGGCCTGACCTTGAAGGTCGGGGCGGCGCGGGCCATCGGCCCGCGCCATCGCGCTCAGTTATTGACGAAGGTCAGCGTGGCGATGTTGTAGAGCGTCGCCACCTTGGCGCCGCGCAGGCTGAGGTCGCCCTTTTCCTCCTGCGTCGCGGTCAGGATATAGCGGCCCTTTTCCCTGATCGGCAGGGTCACGCGGCCCTGGGCGTCGGTGACGAAGCCCTTCGACCATTTGTCGGGCGAGATCGCGGTCACCTTGACCCCGGCGAGCGGCTTGCCGTCGCGGACCAGCGTGAAGCTGTTGGCGCCCGCAGCGGTCGGCACGATTTCCAGCGGCATCCCGGCCTTGGCCTCGCTGCGGCCGGCGCGCGCATAATAGATCACGCCTTCCTTCTTGCCTTCCTCGCCCCAGGGATCGAACACGCTGTCGTCGATCACGCGCACGTCGCCGGCGGGCACGGCGACCTCGATATAGCCGGCCTTGCGCACCTGCGCGGCGGAGGATGCGGGCACCAGCTTGGGCGCCTTCAGCTTCTCGAACTCGGGATCGCCACCCTCGGGCAGCGGGTCGCCCGGTTCGCCCAGATAGATGCGCGCCGGGCCGGCGCCGTCACGCTCGACCCACACTTCATGCGCCTGCGCCATTGCGGGCAGGCAGGCGATCGCCAGCAGCGCACTAGTCCATTTCAGCATAGTCTCTCTCCTCAGAAACGGAAGCCGACCGTGCCCATGACGTTGCGCGGCGCGCCCATGAAGCAGTCGCCACGCGCCAGGCAGGACGCGTAGAATTTCTTGTTGAGCAGGTTGGTCGCATTGAGCGCGAAGCGCCAGTCCTGCCAGGTGATTTCCGCCAGCGCGTCGACGGTGGTGCGCGACGGCGTGACGATCGACCAGATCGCGCTGGTCGACACGCTCTTGCCGCTATAGACGACGCCGCCGCCCAGGCGCAGCTGCGCCTCGTCGGCCAGGCCGAAGGTCTTGGTGGACCAGAGCGACGCGGTGTGGCGCGGCATATAGTCGAGGCTGGTGTTGGTTTCCGACTTCAGCTTCGAATAGCCATAATTGGCCAGCAGTTCGAAATTGCCGGGCAGGGTATGGCTCGCTTCGATCTCGAAGCCCTTGGTGTTGAGCACGCCCGACTGTTCGGTGCCGCCCGCTGCGAGATAGAGGACGCGGTTGCGCTCCTTGATCTTGAACACGGTGGCGGTGACCAGGGTGCTGGGGGCGGGCTGCCACTTCACGCCGGCTTCATATTGGGTGCCGGTCTGCGGCTTGTAGGCATCGCCATAGCTGCCATCGCCATTGTCGATCCGGCCGGCGACCGGCAGGAAGCTTTCGGTGTAGCTGAAGAAGGGCGAGATGCCGGCACCGATTTCGCCGATGATGCCGGCGCGGAAGGTGGTGGCATTGTCCTTCTGGCCCGAAGAACCGGTCACGCGGTCGCGGCGGGCGCCCAGCACGACCGATACCCGGTCATAGAAGCGGATCTGGTCCTGGACGTAGACGCCCAGCTGCTTCTGGCTGTCGCTGGTGAAGGGGCCAGTCGGATCATAGGTCGCCAGTGCATCATAATCGATGTCGTACAGGTCGACCAGTTCATAGCCGCCGGCATAACGCTTGGACACCTTGTTCCAGCTATAGTCGATGCCGACCAGCAGCTTGTGCTCGATATTGGCGCCGGTGTTGAAATTGAACTGGACGTTATTGTCGGTCGAAAAGACGTTCATCCGCGCGTCGCTGGCATCGGCCGTCAGCGCGATGGTGCGCCCGTCGGTGCCATAGACCGAGAAGGGATCCTGCGGGTTGGTATAGCTGTCGGCATAATGGGTATTATATTCGAGGTCGCTGTCGATATAGCGCGCCTTGAGGCTGAGCTTCACATTGTCGGAGAAGCGGTGGGTGATCGAGCCGCCACCCTGCAGCGATCGGCCATCATAGCGATCCCAGCCGGCCTTGCCGACGAAGGTGTAGCGATCCAGCTGCTCGCCCGCGACATTGTTGGGCATGAAGGTGCCGACGATCGGCAGGAACTGCGACGTCGAACCGGTATCATCCTCCTGATAGAGGCCGGTCAGCACGATGTCGGTATCGGGCGTCGGCTGCCAGCGGATCGAGGGCGCGAACATCACGCGGTCGTCGGGGACATGGTCGACATAGGTGTCGGCGTCGCGGACGCGGCCGACGAAGCGCACTGCCAGATTGTCGGCCAGCGCGACATTGACGTCGCCCATCGCCTCCTTGCGGTCATAGCTGCCATAGACGAGGTTGAGTTCGCCGCGGGTGGTGAAATCGGGCGTCTTGCTGACCAGGTTGACCAGGCCGCCGATCGACCCCTGGCCGAACAACACCGATGCCGGGCCGCGCAGGATTTCCACGCGCGAGAAATTATAGGGGTCCGACGTGATCGACGCATAATAGCTGAAGATGTCGCGCATGCCGTCGCGGAACTGCAGCGCGTCCAGGCCACGCACATTGAAGCCATCGACGCGGGTATCGCGGCCATAGGGATTGGCCAGCACGCCGGCGGCATATTTTACCGTGTCGCTGATGCTGATCGCACCCTGCGACAGATATTGTTCGGATGTGATGACCTTGATCGGCTGGGGCAGTTCGACCAGCGCCGTATCGGTCTTGGACCCGGTGGTCGCGGCGGTGACGACGATGCTGTCTTCGTCAGTGCGGGGGGCGTCCGCGGCGGCCGCCTCTGCCGACCAGGCGGTGCCATGGCACAGCGCGATCAGGGCCGCGCCGCTCAATGCGATGAACTTCTTCATATGGGATCCCCCGTGACTCGTTTATGGGGCGCCCATAGCGATATTGATATTCGTTCGCAATTCCGTTGGCTTGCATTTGCGAAAGGCATGTTGCGCAAATGCAACCGGCCGCCCCAGCCGGAGCGGCCGTGTGCTGATTGGAAACCGGCTGTGGCCTTATAATTCCTCGGGCCAGTAGAGCCGCATCGGGTTGTCGATCAGCAGCTTGCGCTGCAATTCCACCGTCGGGGCGATGCGCGGGATCATGTCGACCAGATGGCCGTCGTCGGGGATCGCATCCTGCATGTTCGGGTGCGGCCAGTCGGTGCCCCACAGCACGCGGTCCTGATAGTCGGCGACCAGCGGCGCGACCGCTTCGGCAAAGGCGTTCCACGGATCGCCGGTCGGATCGAGCCGATCCGGGCAGGTCGCCTTGAACCAGATGTCGTCACGGCTGTCGAGGAAGGCGCGGAACGCCTTCATGTCGGCGCCATCCGGCCTCTGGGTCACGTCCGGGCGGCCCATATGGTCGATCACCAGCGGCACCGGGATTGCGTCCATGAAGGGGCGCAGTTCCTCCAATATGTCGGCCTCGAAATAGATGACGACATGCCAGCCCTTGGGCAGGCGCTTGGCCACTTCGAGGAACTTGTCCTTGGGTGCGTCATCGACCAGGCGCTTGAGGAAATTGAAGCGGATGCCGCGCATTCCGCCCTCATGCAGGGCGGCAAGATCGACTTCGGAAATGGCCGGATCGACCACGGCGACGCCGCGCGCCTTACCATTGGATTTGGCGATGGCGTCCAGCGTCGCGGCATTGTCGGTGCCGTGGCAGCTTGCCTGCACGATGACGTTACGGGCGAACCCCAGATGATCGCGCAGCGCGAACAGCATGTCCGGGCCGGCATCTTCCGGCAGATATTTTGCCTTCGCGCTGAACGGGAACTCCGCCATCGGACCGAACACATGGCAATGGGCGTCGATCGCGCCGGCCGGCGGCGTGTAGCGCGGTTTGGACGGATTGCCGTGCCAGCTGATGATGCGGCCAAGTTCAGGGGCGGTCATGCGAAAATCTCTCCATCCATCAGCTTGCGCGCGGTGCGCAGCATGGCGGCGCTGGTGACCGCGCCACTCTCGTCCAGTTCCATGACACAGGTCGTCTCGCCGGTGGGATGTTCGACCGAAAGTGTCTTGCGGTTGCCCGATGGTATCGAGGCGACTTCGGCCGCGGGCGATCCCTCGATCAGGCAGGCGGTGGCGACGCTGACCGCGCCCAGTACGCCGATCGAGGCATGGGCGCGATGCGGGATGAAGCTGCGCACCGTGACCGCGCCGCCATCGCGCGGCGGGGCGACCAGCATCATCTTGGGCACGGACTTTTCCTTGACGTCGCCCAGGTTCATCCGTTCGCCGACAGCCAATCGGATCGCCTCGATCCGGGCCTTGAGCGCCACGTCCTTGTCCAGCGTGTCGCGGTCTTCATAGCCGGTGATGCCGACATCCTGCGCCTTCATGACGACGCAGGGCATGCCATTGTCGATTAGGGTGACGCGCACGCCCTCGACCTCGTCAAAGGCGTTGCCGGTCGGCAGCAGTGCGCCGCAGGAGGAGCCGGCGGTGTCGCGAAATTCCAGCGGGATCGGCGCGGCGCTGCCGGGCACGCCGTCGATCCTCGCCTCGCCATCATAGCGGACCTTGCCAGCGGGGGTCTCAACCGTGGCGATCGCGATCTGTCCGGTATTTTCCATGAAGATGGTCACGCGGGTCTCGCCGTCCTGCCCGGCGACGAGGCCACGCTCGATCGCGAAGGGACCGATGCCGGCCAGGATATTGCCGCAATTCTGCGCATCGCTGACGATCGCCTGATCGACGAAGACCTGGAGGAAGAGATAGTCGACATCGACGCCCTCCCGATCGGATTTCCTGACGACTGCGACCTTGCTGGTCAGCGGATCGGCGCCGCCCATGCCGTCGATCTGGCGCGGATCGGGCGATCCCATGACCCGCAGCAGGAAGGCGTCGCGCGCGGCGCTGTCGGCGGGCAGGTCTTCCGAAAGGAAATAGCCGCCCTTGGACGTGCCGCCGCGCATCCACATGACTCTGGCCGACGTCATGCCCTGCCTCCGTTCGGTTCGAGCCTGTCGAGAATGGGGCGCAGGGTTCTCGACAGGCTCGAACCGAACGGGGAATATGTGAGAGCCTTACACATATTTGAGGCCCATTTCCTGCAGGCGCGGGCGCATATTGTAGATGTCGAGGCCCAGTTCGCCGGCGGCCAGCCGGACGCGCTTGGCTTCCTCGGCGGCCTCGCGGGCCTGCGCCTTTTCCAGCACGGCGGCGGCATCGGCGCGCGGCACGATGCACACGCCATCATCGTCGGCGATGATCACGTCGCCCGGATTGACCAGCGCATTGGCGCACACGACCGGGATATTGACCGATCCCAGCGTGCCCTTGATCGTGCCCTGGGCATGGACCGCCTTGGACCAGACCGGGAAGTTCATCTGCTTGAGGTCGCGGACGTCGCGCACGCCCGCGTCGATGATGAGGCCACGACAGCCGCGTGCCTGGGCGGAGGTGGCGAGCAGGTCGCCGAAATAGCCGTCGGTGCAGGGGCTGGTCGGGGCGAGCAGCAATATGTCGCCTTCCTTCAGCTGTTCGATCGCGACATGGACCATCCAGTTGTCGCCCGGCGGGGCGGAGATCGTCACCGCGCTGCCGGCGATGCGGGCGCCCGGATAGATGGGGCGCATATAGGGGGCGAGCAGGCCCTTGCGGCCCTGGGCTTCATGGACGGTGGCGACGCCCGCCTTGGCGAGGCCATCGATGACGGCGAGGTCCGCCCGTTCGATATTCTGGACGACAATGCCGGACATCAAGCCTTCTCCTAGCGCATAAGTTGACAGCGATGTGGACAGGTGCAGCGCGATGCTCAAATCCGAACTGGAACCAGTGCATAAATTTTTGCTAAGTGTTGGACATGAACCCCGACCAGTTCAATATCCGACATCTGGCCGCGATGGCGGCCGTGGTGGAGCTTGGCAGCGTCAGCCTGGCGGCGCGCGCGGTCAACCTGACCCAGCCGGCGGTGACCCAGGGGATCGCCAAGCTGGAGGCGCAACTGGGCCTGCCGCTGTTCGCGCGCCAGCCCGGCGGGATGGTCGCGCTGGAGCCGGCGGAACGGCTGAAGCCCCGGATCGATGCGGCGCTGCGGCTGATTGGCAGCAACCGGGTGACGGCGGCGCAGGTGCGCGCCTTCGTCGCCCTGGCGCGCGGCGGCAGCTATGCGGCGGCGGCGGTGGCGACCGGCGTGGCCGAACCCTCGCTGCATCGGGCGGTCGGCGATCTGGGGCTGGCGCTGGGGCAAAGGCTGGTCGACCGGCGCGGGCGCGGCGTGATGCTGACCAGGGCCGGGACGGTGCTGGCGCAGCGGCTGCGGCTGGCGCTGGCGGAATTGCGGCAGGGGCTGGAGGATCTGGCCGACCTGCGCGGGCAGGAGGGCGGGCGCATCCTGGTCGGCGCCATGCCGCTGTCGCGCGCGCGCCTGATCCCCGATGCGATCGCCCGGTTCCGCGCCGATTTTCCGCTGGTCGACATCAGCGTGCATGAAGGATCGCATGCCGAACTGGTCGGCCCGCTGCGCGATGGCGAAATCGACCTGATGGTCGGCGCGCTGCGCGATCCCGCCATGGCGCTGGACCTGGTGCAACGGCCCTTGTTCGAGGATCGGCCGACCATCCTGGCGCGGCGCGGCCATGCGCTGGCGGCGGGCTGGGACGCCGATGCGCTGCGCCGCTATCCCTGGATATTGCCGCCGGAAGGCACGCCGCTGCGGCAATTGTGGCAGGCGATGTTCGCGGCATTGGGCGGCGATCTGCCGGCGGTGCCGATCGAATGCGGATCGGTGATGACGATCCGGCAATTGCTGGTCGGCGGCGAGTATCTGACCTTGCTGTCGTACGATCAGCTGGCGCTGGAGCTGGAGGCGGGGCTGCTGATCGATATCGGCCCGGCACCCGGTGCGATCAGCCGGACCATCGGCCTCACGACGCGGGCCGACTGGCGCCCGACCCGGTTGCAGCAACAGTTCATGGCCGCGATCGATCAGGCTGCGGCACATATAAATTCGTAAAATCTTATACTGATCCAACGGATTCGATTGGCGGCGTCAGACATGATCCGTCATCCAACCCGACATGGAGCAGGAAATCGGTCTGATCGGATTTGGCGAGGCGGGGTCCACCTTTGCGATGGCGGGGGACTGGATCGACGCGGCCCGCGTCTATGATATCCAGACGGATGCCGGCGCCACCCGCGATGCGATGCTGGCGCGCTGTGCCAGGGCCGGCGTCCGCGCCGTGCCGACGCTGGCCGATGCCGTTGCGCCCGTCACCTTCATCCTGTCGCTCGTCACCGCCGACCAGGCGCTGGCCGTGGCGCAGGCCGCCGCCGCCCATATCGCCCCCGGCGCCCTCTATTGCGATCTCAACAGCGTCGCGCCGCAGACCAAGCAGGCGGCGGCCCGCGCGATCGAGGCGGCCGGTGGCCATTATGTCGATGTCGCCGTCATGGCGCCGGTCGATCCGGCCCGGCTGAACGTGCCGCTGCTGGTCAGCGGTGCCCATGCCGATGCCGCGCGGGCAGGGCTGGCCCGGCTTGGCTTCACCAATATCCGCGTCGTCGGCGAGGCCGTCGGCCGGGCGTCGGCGATCAAGATGATCCGGTCGGTGATGGTCAAGGGGCTGGAGGCGCTGACCGCCGAATGCATGCTGGCGGCCGATGCGGCGGGTGTGCTGGACGAGGTGATCGGATCGCTCGACGCCAGCGAGAAGCCGCGTCCCTGGGACATCCGCGCCGACTATAATCTCGACCGGATGATGGTCCACGGGCTGCGCCGCGCGGCCGAGATGGAGGAGGTGGTCAAGACGCTCGATGGCCTTGGCACCGGTTCCGCGATGACGCGCGGCACGGTCGAGCGCCAGCAGGCGATCGGCACGCTCGGCCTCAAGACGCCGCCCGAAGGGCTGGGCGCCAAGATCGACAGCATCATTCAAGCAAAAGCAGAACAGACAGGAAAGGCCGACGCGGCATGACCATGATTATCGACTGCCACGGCCATTATACCGTGCTGCCCAAGGGGCATGACGCCTGGCGCGAGGAGCAGAAGGCGGCATTCAAGGCGGGCGTGCCTGCCCCCGCCTATCCCGACATCAGCGATGCCGAAATCCGCGAGACGATCGAGGCGAACCAGCTGCGCCTGATCAAGGAGCGCGGCGCCGACCTCACCATCTTCTCGCCGCGCGCTTCGGCCATGGCCCCCCATGTCGGCGACGCGGCGGTGGCGAAGGAATGGGCGATGCGCTGCAACGACCTGATCGCGCGCGTCGTCGGCCTGTTCCCCGAAACCTTCGTCGGCGTGTGCATGCTGCCCCAGTCGCCCAAGGCGGATATGGCGAACAGCATTGCCGAGCTGGAACGCTGCGTCGACATGGGTTTCATCGGCTGCAACCTCAATCCCGATCCGGGCGGCGGTCATTTCCAGCATCCGCCGCTGACCGACCGTTACTGGTATCCCTTCTACGAAAAGATGGTCGAGCTGGACGTGCCGGCGATGATCCATGTGTCGGGCAGCTGCAATCCGGCGATGCACGCGACCGGCGGCTATTATATCGCGGCCGACACCATCGCCTTCATGCAGTTGCTGGAAGGCGACCTGTTCAGGGACTTCCCGACGCTCAAGTTCATCATCCCGCATGGCGGCGGCGCGGTGCCCTATCATTGGGGCCGCTATCGCGGTCTGGCCGACATGCTGAAGAAGCCCGACCTGTCGACCCATCTGATGAACAACATCTTCTTCGACACCTGTGTCTATCATCAGCCCGGCGTCGACCTGCTGGCCGATGTGATCGACAACAAGAATATCCTGTTCGGGTCGGAAATGGTCGGCGCGGTGCGCGGCATCGATCCCACCACCGGCCATTATTTCGACGATACCAAGCGCTATGTCGATGCGCTGGACATCAGCGAGGGCGAGCGTGCCGCGATCTTCGAGGGCAATGCCCGCCGGGTCTTCCCCCGGCTCGACGCGCAATTGAAGGCGCGCGGCCTGTAACCCTATCCCCGCGGAGGGGCGCGTTCATCCCCCGGTCCTTTGTTGGAAGGAAGGGCCGGGGGATGGATGCCAAGAGAGGATGAGATGAGCATCGATATCCACGAATATCTCGCCGAGTTCGACGATATCCCCGGCACCCGCGTCTATACCGCGGCGCGGGCGCGTCAGGGCTATTGGATGAACCAGTTTGCGATGAGCTTGATGAAGGCGGAAAACCGCGTCCGCTGGCTGGCCGGCGAGCGCGCCTATATCGACGAATGGCCGATGACCGAGGCGCAGAAACAGGCGATCCTGGACCGCGACTATAATCGTTGCCTGGACCTGGGCGGGAACATCTATTTCCTCGCCAAGGTGTTCTCGACCGACGGCCTCAGCTTCCTGCAGGCGGTCGGCACCATGACCGGGATGAGCCCGGAAGATTATCAGGCGATGATGATCGCCGGCGGCCGCTCGCCTCAGGGCGTCCGCTCCATCAAGGAGAAACGCTGATGGCCCGCATCACTGCCGGCGTCGCCACCAGCCATGTGCCCGCCATCGGCGCTGCCATGGATCTGGGCAAGACCGCCGAGCCTTATTGGCAACCGCTGTTCGCCGGCTATGACTGGTCGCGGCAATGGATCGCGCAGGAAAAGCCCGATGTCGTAATCCTGGTCTATAATGACCATGCCTCCGCCTTCGACATGAAGATCATCCCGACCTTCGCGATCGGCTGTGGCGAACGCTACAAGCCGGCCGACGAGGGCTGGGGGCCGCGCCCGGTGCCCGATGTGATCGGCGAGCCGGACCTGGCCTGGCACATCGCCCAGAGCCTGATCCTCGACGAATTCGACATGACCATCATCAACGAGATGGATGTCGACCATGGCCTGACCGTGCCGTTGAGCCTGATGTTCGGCCAGCCCGACGCCTGGCCGTGCCGGGTGATCCCGGTCGCGGTCAATGTCGTCACCTATCCGCCGCCGTCGGGCAATCGCTGCTGGCGGCTGGGGGAGGCGATCGCCCGCGCTGTCGACAGCTTCCCCGAGGATCTCAACGTGCAGATCTGGGGCACGGGCGGCATGAGCCACCAGCTTCAGGGGCCGCGCGCCGGCCTCATCAATGCCGAGTGGGACAATCGTTTCCTCGACCTGATGAGCCAGAGCGACGATGGCGAGGCGCTGCGCGCGATCGAGCATATCGAATATCTGCGCGAGACCGGGTCCGAAGGGATCGAGATGGTCATGTGGCTGATCATGCGCGGGGCGCTGGGCGACAAGGTCCGGCCGTTGCACCGCCATTATCATGTTCCCGCTTCCAACACCGCGGTCGGGCACCTGGTGCTCGAACCCGCCCGCTAACCTGTCCTAGGAGAATATCATGCGTATTGCCCTCGCCGGTGCCGGCGCCTTTGGCGAAAAGCATCTTGATGGCCTCAAGAATATCGATGGCGTCACCGTCACCTCGATCATCGGCCGCGAACTGGAGGCGACGAAGAAGGTCGCCGAGAAATATGGCATCGGCCATGTAACGACCGACCTCAACGAGACGCTGGCGCGCGACGATGTCGACGCGGTGATCCTGTGTACGCCGACCCAGATGCACGCGGAACAGGCGATCGCCTGCATGAATGCGGGCAAGCATGTCGAGGTGGAAATCCCGCTCGCCGACAGCTGGGCCGATGCGCAGGCGGTGCTCGCCAAGCAGAAGGAAACCGGCCTTGTCTGCATGGTCGGCCATACCCGCCGCTTCAACCCGTCGCACCAGTTCGTCCACAACCGCATCCAGGCGGGCGAATTCAACGTCCAGCAGATGGACGTGCAGACCTATTTCTTCCGCCGCAAGAACATCAATGCCAAGGGTGAGCCGCGGTCGTGGACCGACCATCTTCTGTGGCATCACGCCGCGCATACGGTCGACCTGTTCGCCTATCAGGCGGGCAAGATCGTCGCCGCCCATGCGATGCAGGGGCCGATCCATCCGGAACTGGGCATCGCCATGGACATGTCGATCCAATTGAAGAGCGAGACCGGCGCCATCTGCACCCTGTCGCTGAGCTTCAACAATGACGGGCCGCTTGGCACCTTCTTCCGCTATATCGGCGACACCGACACCTATATTGCCCGCTACGACGATCTGGTGAACGGCAAGGAAGAGCCGATCGACCTGGCCGGCGTCGCCATCTCCAACAATGGCATCGAATTGCAGGACCGCGAGTTCATCAGCGCGATCCGCGAGGGCCGCGAGCCCAACAGCTCGGTCGCCAAGGTGTTCGACTGCTATCGCGTGCTGGGCGAACTGGAAACGCAGCTCGCCGGCTGATTCCGATCCCTTCGGGGTCGCAAGGGGGCGTGGATGGCGACAGGCCGTCCACGCCTCTTTTTTGTTACCGATCGATCAGCGGATGGCGCAGATGCAGATCGTCCAGCAGCGTCTCGATCACCGATATCTCGCCTGCCGTGCCGCTCGGCGTGAAGGCCCAGTTGCAATGGGGATGGGTGGCGCGGCTGTAGATCCGGACCGGACCGATCGCCTTGCGCCAATGATGCTTGCTCTTGCCATGGGCAATCACCAGCCGCGCGATCATCATGTCGATCAGCCGGTCAGACGTCATCGTCCCACCCTTCGATCCCCTCCGCATCGCGATTGCCCGACCAGCTGACCGGGCTGTCCAGATAGGCTTCCAGCTCGCGCCAGTGCCGGTCCCAGCCGGGGCCGCGCCGCGCTTCGGGCACCTGCCGTTCCACCAGCCAGCGGGCGCGGGCCACGGGATTGCCCGCCGGGGCGCGCAGCCGGTCGAGGATGGCGCGGATGCTCTGCTGATCGTCGGTCATGATGACCGCCTGATAGGCGGCGACTTTCCCGCGTTCAAGCGAGCATCCGCGCTGCCCCTGCTTATTGTTCCGCCGACAGCGTAACCGGCCCGATCAGGCCCGACGGACGCAGCGGCGCATCGGGGCGATAGGTGGGGGCGGCGGTGAAGGTGATCTTCTGTGCGCCGGGCTGCTGGTCGCCGATCAGGCGATTGACCCACAGGTTCGCGACCTTCACCTCGATCGCGTTGCGGCCGGGCTTCACCAGCTTGCCGACGTCCAGTCGATAGGGCGCGAACCAGCTTGTGCCCGCGACCTGGCCATTGACCCGCACTTCCGCGACATCGCCGACCTTGCCCAGATCAATCCACAGCGGCGCGCCGGGCCTGGCGCCCTTGGGCAGGGCAAAGCTGCTGGCATAGGTCGCCTCGCCCGAGAAATAGCGCACGCCCAGATCGCTGCTCTTGTCGAGCGCCGTCAGCGTCGGCATCGCAATCTCGGCCGGGGCGCCGCGACCCGGCTGGAAGCGCACGGTCCAGGGCTGCGACAGGGTGGCGACCGGCTTCACCGCCGCCGGCGCGATCGTTTGGCTGGGGGCCTGCGCCGGCTTGCGGAACAGGATGAAGAAGGCATCCTCCGGCCCGACATCGAGCGGGACGACCGTGTCACTGCCCTCGGTCCGGTAGGACAGCGGCGCGGCGCTGCCGTCGATCGCGCGCCAGATTTCCGGCTGGCGGCCGGTGACGCGGAAACGCGCCTCGACATGCTCGGCCTGTGCCTTGCCATTGGTCACGAAATAAAGGTCGCCATCGGGCAGGGCGCGGTGGAGGAAGCGATAGGCACCGGCATCGCCGCTGCCGCTCACGCGGAAATCGGCGCCGACGCCCGCGCCGGCGAGCGCGGCGTCGACATCGGCGCTGGCGATTACCTTGCCCTTGCCGACCGGCTGGCCGCTCCACAGTTTCGCCACCAGCGCGCGGAAGGCGGCGGGATTATCCTGCAGGCCGGGCGCGCGTTCCGGTGCCGTGCCGATCAATGTCGCGCCAGCCTCGACCAGCGCGGCGATGCGCTGCAGCGTGGCGAGCGTCATCACCTTGCTCGATCCGCCCAGATACAGCGCCTTGTAACGCGCCTTGCCGGCGATCAGGTCGCCATTCTGCACCGACGCCCTGGTCGCCAAAATCTCGGCATTGACGAAGTCATAGGCATAGGATTTGGGCAGGTCGGCCGGCACGCCATGTTCGAACAGCGCGGTGATCGGCGCATCCTCGCCATAGAAATAGGCGATGTCGGCATGGTCGCGGCCCTGCTGCAACAGGAAGCCGGTGCGCGCCATATAGTCGACCCAGGGCTTGGCCATATTGGCCCAGCTTTCGTGGCGGTTGAAATATTGGCCGAAGATCATGAGGCTGAGGCCCGGCACCTTGTCATCCACCGGCTGGTGGACGGAGGTGTGGACGATCGGCCGGTTGACGCCCGACACGAATTCCAGGTCGATCACGCGCTTGAGGTCCGCCGGGGCAAAGGCCCAGGGCGCGAAGGCCGAGGTCATGCTTTCGGCCGACACGATATTCTGGCCATAGATATGGGCGACCGACGCCGCGCCCTTCATGTCGCCGATCAGCGTCGGGCGCGGCGCGCTGCCGCGATTGAAGGTCCACATCGCCGCCATCGGCACGTCGGTATGCGCGCGCATGGCAAGGTCGTCGCCCAGCACAGGCCGGCCATTTTCCAGCGCCTCGCCATAGACGGTCAGGCCATTTTCATGCGCGACCTGCGCCACCGTGCCATAATGGGCGTCGGCCAGCAGGTCGGCCAGGGTCTGGCGATAATCATGCAGGAAGGCGTCGCTGCGCGCGGGCGATCCCACGACTGCGCCGGTCAGGGTCGGCAGGAAGGGGACGGGATCATAGCCGCGCCGCGCCTTGAACTCCTCCACCATGCGCGGTGTCCAGTTGGACGCGCCCACCTCGATACTGTCGGTCAGCAGCGCGCTGATGCCCTTCCTGCCGATCCAGTCGGCGCCGACCGCATCGCGATACATGGCGAGATAGGTTTCGAGATAGCGGCGCACGGCGGCCGCATCATATTTGTCGACCTCCAGCCCGGTGGCTTGGGGCGTGGCGGGATGGTTGGTCTTGCCGGTCAGCGACCAGCCCATGCGGACGATGCGCCAGCGCGTGCCCCTGGGCGCGGTCCAGTCGAGCGTGCCGTCGGGGCGCAGCCGGTCGGTCAGGTCGATGACCCTGGCCGGATCGATGGCGGGCGTGTCGGCCGGACCCATGCTCAGACGGTTATAATCGGATGCGATGGCATAGCCGGCCTTCGCTTC
Source organism: Sphingobium sp. MP9-4 (assembly GCF_005281675.1). Lineage (NCBI taxonomy): Bacteria > Pseudomonadati > Pseudomonadota > Alphaproteobacteria > Sphingomonadales > Sphingobiaceae > Sphingobium > Sphingobium sp. MP9-4. Next base: position 20,626 of record NZ_LUFI01000062.1, read on the forward strand.
AAACTGGTCGATCCGCGCCTCGGCCGACAGGCGCAGGTCGCCAATGCCCAGCGTCGGGCTGGCCGGGCGGCCGAACACGTCGATCATCACCGCGCCGGGCGCGCCATCGCCCAGGCCCGGCGACTTGGCGGCGTCATTGGGCGACAGGACCAGCCGGAAGCGCTGCGCCGTGACGGGCGCGAAGCTGGTGGTGGAGGCGACTTCGGTCAGCGAAAAGCGGCCGAGCGGCTGCCAGCCCTGCGCCGTTTCCGCTTCGATCGTCGGGCGATAGGTGGGGTCGCCGAAGGGCGGGCGGGCATGGGGCACGAACAGGCTGGCCGATCGCACCGTGACGGGCTTGCCATAATCGAGGATCAGCGTGCCGGGATGCGCCGCATCGCCCTTGGCCATCTGCGCCACGGTTTCCAGATCGCTGTCGCCCAGCGCGGCGGCGCCCGCGATCGGCTGGCCATTAGCATCAAGGATATGCGGCGTCGGCAGGGCGGCCTCGGCGATCGGATAGGCCAGCACCCGTGCCTCGCCATAGGCGCGCGGCTGGTCCGGTATCTCCGCGTCGCCCGCCAGCGGGTCGCTGAACTTCGCGCTCTGGAAGGCGCCGGTCACATTGGACGGGGCGGGCAGGGCGCCCTTGAACCGCTGGCCGCCCTCGACCTCGGTCTGCGCCCAGACCAGCTTTTTCATCGCGTCCTGCGGCTTGACCCAGGGGCCGCCGGTCTCGCTCCAGCCCGGCGAGGCGGCGATGGCGAATTCCAGCCCCTTGGCATCGGCGGTCTGGACGGCGTGGCGGAAGGCGTCCTTCCAGCCGTCGGTCATATAGACCAGCCGTTCCTTGACGATCTGCGGCGTCTGCAGATTGGCGTCGAAATTCTGCACCCCGCCAATGCCGATGCGCGCCAGCCAGTCGAGATCCTTGTCGATCCCGTCCTTGGTCACATTGCCGTTCAGCCAGTGCCACCAGACGCGCGGCCGGGCCGACTGGGGCGGATTGTTGAAGCCGTCGGCCAGATCGTCGGCCTGGGCCGGCATGGCGAGCACGGTGCCGGCCAGCAGCATGGCGAGACGGAGGGAACGGAAGGTCATCGGGGGTTCCTCATTTCACATGATTGGAGCGGACGAGAGCATCCGCCGCAGCGCCAGGCTGGCGACCAGCGCACCGAGCGCGCCGCCATAGGCAATCTTGATGGCCAGCGCGGCGCCCCAGCCGATCGGCGGCAGGCCGCCGGTCACGAGTGACAGCAGCCCGCCGAGCGCGGCGCCGGCCAGCGCAAAGCCGGCGGCGCGCAGCAGGATCGGACGCATGCTGCCACCGACCCGTTTGCGCGCGATCAGCGCCGGGACGAGCGCGCTCATCAGCGCAACGGCAATGCTCTGCGGCACGAAATCCAGCGCCAGCCGATCCGGCGCGGCCCAGGCCAGCAGGCGCGGCTGAGTGCCGAACAAGGCGAGGAAGAAGGCCAGGCTCAGCGCGCCATTGATGCCGACGCTGATCGCCGCCTCCCGCCGGATCGAGACGGCGCCGGTCATCGTCCCGCCTTCGTGAGCAGGCCGCGCATGTCCATCCAGCTCAGAAATTGCGGCAACAGGCCCATGGTCGTCGTGCCCGGCTTGCCCATGCCGAAGCCATGGTCGCCGCGCTCATAGGCGTGAAGTTCGACCGGCACATGCGCCCGGCGCCAGCTTTCGACCAGCGCATAAGAGGGATTGGGGAACAGGCTGTCGTCATTGGCGATCGCCGCGAACATCGGCGGCGCGTCGGCGGGGACATTGCGCGCCAGCATCGGGCCATAGACATAGCCGATGAAGGACGGGCGATCCGCGCCCTTGCCCTCCAGCGTGGTGTTCATCACGGTCATGGCGCCGGCGGAAAAGCCGATCATGCCGACCCTCTGGGGATCGATGCCCCATTGGCCGGCGCCCGCCCGCACCCGCTTCAGTGCGGCGAGGGCATCCAGCGTGGCGCGCGGCTCGCTGATCGTTGGGGGGACGTTGGGATCGCGCAGCGAGTCCGCCATGCGCTTGCCCATATAGGCCGATGCCTCGGCGGTGTCAGCCGGGGTCCGGTTCAGCCGATATTTGAGGACGAAGGCGGCGACGCCATGATCGGCCAGCCAGCGTGCGACATTCCAGCCCTCATGATCCATCGCCAGCAGCATGAAGGCACCGCCGGGGGCGACGATCACCGCCGCGCCGGTTGCCTTGGCCGGATCGGGCAGGACCGGGGTGATGGTCGGCACGGTGACGTTGCGCACGGCGAGGTCGTCGCCGAACCGCACCCAATTCTCGGTCGTGCCGTTGGGCGCCTTGAGATCGGGATAGAGCGGGATGGCATGGGGTTCGGCCGGGGCGGTGGTGGTCACCGGCGTCGGCATCTGGGCGATGGCGGGCGAGGCCAGCAACAGGGCGAGAAGGGCGAGGCGCTTCATGGCAGGCCTCCCCTTCAGAGCGCGTTGCGGCGGGCGATCGCGCCATAGACGGCGGCGCTGGGCTTGGCCGTGCGGGCGAAGCTCACGGGATCGACGCTGTGCAGGCCGAATTTGGGCTTGTAGCCGAAGATCCACTCGAAATTGTCGAGCAGCGACCAGTGGCAATAACCCAGCACCGGCACGCCATCGTCGATCGCGGCCTTGAGCCCCGCCAGCGCTTCGGGAATGAACTTCGCGCGAACCGCATCATCGTCGCTGCCCACGCCATGTTCGGACACCAGGATCGGCACGCCGGTCGCTTCATGGGCAAAGCGCACTGCGCCGCCAAGCGAGGGCGCCCAGACTTCGGTGCCGGACCAGTTGACGGCCGATCCCTTGGGTGCGGGCAGGCGGCCCTTGTCGCCCCACAGGGCGCGCTCGTAATTCTGGACGCCGATGAAATCGTCGCCCTTCGCGATCTCCAGCCAGTTGCCGTAAAGCTGCTTGCGCATGGCATCGCGCACCGAATGGGCGCCGACCGCCTGATCGTCGATCAATGCCAGCGAGAAACCGACCGGCAGGTCGCCGCGCACCGCCTTGATCGCCGCCTTCCCCGCCTTGTGCGCCGCTTCGAGGCCGGTCTGGAGCGCGGGCAGATCGTCGAAGCCGGCGACATTGGTGCAGACATATTTCGGCACGCCCAGCCGCTTGGCGGCGGTTTCCAGCGTCAGTTTCTGGATGTCCCACACCTGCTGGGGCAGCATGGGCTTGAGCAACAGCAGGATATTGGGTTCGTTGAGGGTGATGGCGCTGGCGATGCCCTGGCCCAGCGCGCGCATCGCCTTGTCGCAATAGCGGGCGAAAAGCTGCGCGCTTTCCGGGTTGGTCCAGCCGCCCTGCGCGCTGAACCAGCGCGGTGCGGTGAAATGGCTGAAGGTGACGATCGGCGCCAGACCACGCGCATGGCAGCCGTCGATCACCGCCTTGTAATGATCGAGCATCGCCTGGGAGAAGAGGCCCTTTTCCGGCTCGATCCGCGCCCATTCGATGCCGAAGCGATAGGCATTGAGGCCCATGGCCTTGACCAGGTCGAGGTCGGTTTCCCACAGCGCGAAACTGTTGCAGGCGTCGCCCGAGGGCTGGGAGAAGACGGTCGGTTGCTGATTCTCCACGAACCACAGGTCGCTGGCGATATTATTGCCCTCGACCTGATGCGGCGCGGTGGCCGCGCCCCAATAGAAGCCCTTGGGGAAATTGGGGGGGGCGCTCTTGCGCGCGGCGATGGCAGGGGCGGCCATCAGCGCAGCGCCGGTAGCCAGAAGGGTGCGGCGATCCAGCATGTTCCGTCTCTCCTATTGTAATTGTCAGGCAGTGGTTTCGCGCACGAAGGCGCAGATTTCTTGCAACAGCCGCCGGTCGGCGGTGCCCAGATGCATGGCCATGCTATAATGATTATGGCCCGACTGGATGAAGGCGCGCGGCATGGCGCCATGGCGGGCGAGCCGGTCCTGCAACAGCCTCAGAAACTCGGCCTGGAAGCGGGGCGGGTCGAACTCGGCGCAGGCGATCAGCAGCGGCAGATCGGTTGCGGCAACGGCCTCCAGCGGCATGCGGTCGGGATAAAATGAAGCATCGCCATAATAGAGCGTGTCGCGCGGATCGAGCGGGGTATAGCCATAAAGACCCGACAGCAGCACGGCGGCGCGCACGGCGTCCGATCCGGCAAGTTTCAGATAGCCCGCGACATGGACCGCGCCGGCCGATGTGCCCATCAGGACGATGCGATCGGCATCGCCGCCATGTTCGGCGGCATGATCCTTGAGCCAGCCGACGACCGCCGCGACATCCTCGGACCCCGCCGGCCAGCCATGGTCGGGGGCAAGGCGATAATTGATGACGACGCCCAGGAACCCGGCCTGCGCCGCCATCCGGCCGACATTGGCATTGGGCCAGGCGTCGGCGCTGCCCTTGTCGCCTTTCAGGAAACCGCCGCCATGGACGAAGACCAGAATGGGGGCAGGGGCATCACCCTTGGGGGCATAGAGGTCGAGCCGGTGGCGGGCATCCGGGCCATAGGCGATGTCGGCCTGCGTCACCGGAACCGCCGCCGCCAGCGCCATCTGCTCGGCATCGAACAGCGCCCGGCACTGGCCGAGTATGTCCGGTCCCAGATCGGTGCCCAGTGCGGCGATGGCGTCCCTGATCGGCTTCATATGTCCCCTCTGGCCAGAAGGATTAGGAAAAAAGACGGGACGCCACCAGCGGCGCCCCGCCTCAGGAGGATCAGAATTTTGCGTCCAGGCTGATGCCGATCTGGCGGAAGGACTGCGGGCCATAGATGGCGCCGATATTCTGCTCGCCCTGGTCGGTGGTGTAGGGGAAGTCGCTCTGCATCAGCGAAGGCTCATGCACGTTGAACAGGTTGCGACCGAAGATCGCGACGCTGTAGCGATCGTCATCGGTGCGCAGGCCGATGCGGCCGCCCACCAGCCAGTGCGACCGGAAGGTGGTTTCGTCGTTCGAATTGGCTTCGTAGCGCACCTTCGACTTCCACACCGTATCCGCCGCCAGGAAGCCCTTCAGGCGGCTCGTGACCGGCGCTTCATATTCGCCCGACAAAGTGAACTTGTACTTGGGCGCATAGGCAAGCTGGCTGCCGCCGATATTGGTGCCATCGGTGCCGATGAAGCCGCCCGGATAGGTCGCCTTGGCATAGATGAAGCCGGTGTTGAGCGACAGGCCATCGAAGACCTTGCCGAAGAAGTTGATTTCCGCGCCGCGCGACTTCACGCCATTGATGTTGGTCTGGACGCAGGAGATGACCGCGGTGCTGTCCACCGTGCACTGCTGCGCCTGGAAATTCTTGATCTTGCTGTAGAAGACATTGAGGTCCGCGACCCAGCCGCCGAACAAGGTGCTCTTGAGGCCCAGTTCATAGGCGGTCGGGATTTCCGGCTGCACGACGAAGGGCTTGGCCGGGGCCGAGGGGATGGCGATCTGCCCGCCCTTGAACCCGCGCGAGGCGGTCGCATAGACCATGGTGTCGTTGGCCAGGTCATATTGCGCGCCCAGGCGCCAGGAGAATTTCTGGACGTCCAGCACGGTGCGGCTGAACGGATCGGCCGGGGTGAAATAGTCGTAGCGGTCCATCGACAGGCGATCGGTGGTGTAGCGACCGCCGGCGATCAGCCACAGTGCGGGCGACAGGTGGAAGGTGCCCTGGCCGAATACGGCGAGCGATTCATCCTGGATGTCGATGTCGGCGCCGGGATTGCGCACGATCGGGATGACGAGGCCGGGGAAGGGCACGACCGACACCGCCAGCGTTTCGGGATCGCGGGTCTGCTTCTGGTTCGAATAGAAGACGCCAGCGGTATATTCGAGGAACTGGTCGGCGGGCGAGCTGACCCGCAATTCCTGGGTGAAGAGGCTCAGGCGCCGGTTGGTCGGGCCATTGGCGACCTGCAATTCCAGTGGATCGCCACGGAACACGTTGGTCGCCGCGCCATAGCCGGTCTCGTTCGACTTGCGATAGGCGGTGATGGAGGTGAGCGTGAAGGGATCGGCCTCATAATCGACCTGCAGCGATCCACCATAATTTTCGGTATGGCCGACATAGCTGTCGTCGCTGCAATAGTCGCGATTGCCTTCGCCCGGCGTCACGCCGCAGCTGGCAAGCCGGGCGGTGATGCCGGTGGTGTCGGCCAGCAGGCCGCCCAGCGCCGTGCCCGGACCGCTGGTCTTGACGAAGGTGAAGAAGTCGCCGCCATTTTCGATCCGGCTCTTGGTATAGTCGCCGATCACATTGACGGTCAGGCGATCGGTCGGCTTCCACAGGAAGCGGCCGCGAATGCCGTAGCGATCGGTGTCATTATAATCGCCGGTGCTGGCGTTGCGGTTCGGCCCCTGGCGGAAATTGGCGACGCCCGACAGGCGGATCGCGGCGTTGGTGGCCAGCGGGATGTTGACCATGCCCTGCACGATCTGGTTGCCGAACTTCGACCCCAGCGTGCCGGCGTCGGACAATTCGGTGCGGACGCGAGCGGCAAAGCCGGTCGGATCGGGCGCATTGGTGGTGATGTTGATGACGCCGGCCGAGGTGGTGAGGCCGAACAGCGTGCCCTGTGGTCCCTTGAGCACTTCGATCCGGCTGACGTCGAACAGATCGGAGATATTGGCGTTGCCCTGGCTCACCTGGTCGACGACCACGCCGACCGATGCGACCGCGCCAGCCGAGAAGGTCTGGGTGCCGATGCCGCGGATCGACCCGCCGCCGCCGGTATTCTGACCCGGCGCCTGCTGGATTTCCAGGCTCGGCGCGATGCGGTTGAGGTCGTTCATCGTGTTGACCTGCTGCCGTTCCAGCTGGGCGGCATTGGCCACGGTGATCGAGATCGGCACCTCGGTCACCTTCTCCGCCTTGCGCTGGGCGGTGACGATGATGTCGGAATCGTCCGCCGGCTGTGCCGCCTGTTCGGGCGCGGGCGCGTTCTGTGCGAAGGCCGGCGCGGCGATCGCGATGGCGCTCGCGAGGGCCGCAATGGTGATGTGCATGTTACGCATGGTCTGTCCTCCCCCGGTATGCGGGTTGATGATTGTTATTGTTCGTCGATGATGCGGTTGCTGAGCGTGCCGATGGTGCCGATGGTCACTTCGACCTTGTCGCCGGCCTTCATGTAGAGCGGCGGGGTGCGCTTATCGCCGACGCCGCCGGGCGTGCCGGTGGCGATCACGTCGCCGGGGCTCAACGGCGTGAAGGCGGTGACATATTCGATGACCGTGGGAATATCCCAGATCATGTCGCTGACCGGCTGGTCCTGCACCAGTTCGCCATTGAGGCGGGTCTGGACGCGCAGCGCGGCAAGATCGTCAATCTCGTCGGGCGTCACCAGCGCCGGGCCGAAGCCGCCGGTGCCGGGAAAGGTCTTACCCGGCGTGAACTGGATATTGTGGCGCTGCCAGTCGCGCGCGCTGCCATCGTTGAAGGCGGCGTAGCCGGCGACATAGTCCCAGGCGTCGGCGGCCGCGACCTTGTGCGCGGGCTTGCCGATCACCAGAGCCAGTTCGCCCTCATAGTCGAAACGTTCGGTCACGGCCGGCTTCACCATCGGCTGGCCGTCGGCGATCAGGCTGTCGGCATAGCGCACGAAGATCGCCGGATGCGCCTTCTGCTCGCGGCCGGTTTCCTTGACATGCTCGGCATAGTTGAGGCCGACACACAGGATCTTGGCGGGATCGGGGATCACCGGCAGCAGCACGACATCGGCGGCGGCATAGGATGCACCGTCGGCCAGGCCCGACAGTCTGCCGTCGGTCAGCGCGGCCTTCAGGCTCGGCGCCGCATCGGTCGCCAGCTCGACGATCGTCTCGCCCTCGATCCGGCCGAAGCTGGGGGTGCCGTCGGGACGGCGGAAACTGACATAGCGCATCAGGCTTGTTCCTCGTTGATCAGGTCTAGCGGCCGGGAGTCCCAGTCGCGGCGATGGCGGAATTTTTCTTCGGCGGCGCGCAGGCCAGCGAAATCCTTGTCGGACATGCCCCACTGGTCGATCCGGCCTTCGGGCCAGGTCCAGTCTTCCGGCGCGCCGGGCTGATAATCGTCGGCCACCTTTTCAACGGCGGTCGAAAATTCGATCACCGGGCCAAAGGGGGCGATGAAATAGGCGAAGACATTGGCGCCCGGACCATGGCGGCCCGGCCCCCAGGCAGGCACCATGCCATGATCGCGCAACCGGCCGATGCCGCGCATCACCGCGTCCATGTCCGCCATTTCGAAGGCGATATGGTTGAGGCTGGCAAAGCCGGCGCGGGCGAAGGCGGTCGAATGGTGCGAGTCATTGCAGCGCACGAACACCATGCCCTTGGTCCGGTCCGAGACGCGAAAGCCCAGCGCCTGCTCGACCAGATGGCCGGTTGCCTCCGCGTCGGCGCTGTTGAAGACGACATGGGTCAGCTTCACCGGCAGGTCGGCGCCTGCGATCGGCGCGACTTCCTCGGCATCGACCAGGAAGCGGAGCAATTCGCCCTCGGCCAGTTCGACGATGATGCCATGGCCGCCGCCCAAATCTTCCGACACGGTCGGCGTCGCTGGCAGGCCGGCGGCGGTGACGCTGCGCTTCAACAGCTCCAGCCGGTCGGCGGTGCAGACAAAGGTGGTGGAGCGGACATAGGCATCGGCCGATTCCGTCAGCGCCACGAGATAGGGATAGCTGCCCGACCCGCGCAGATAATGGGTCTCGCCCTCTTGCGCCGCCGGGGCCATACCCCAGATGTCGGTCAGGAAGGCGGCGGCCTCACCCGCATGGGGCAGCGCCAGTTCGATGCTGCGCAGCTTCATTTTCTGTCTCCGTGGAAAAGTCCGGCGGCGTCAATGCCGGCGATGGCGCAGGCCTCGTCGCATTCGCCGGTATCGCCGCTGATGCCGACCGCGCCGACCAGCGCGCCGTCCGCATCACGGATCAGCACGCCGCCGGGTGAGAAGGCCATCTGGCCGGTGGCTGCTGCGATGCTCTGGAAAAAGACAGGGTTGGACGCGGCGCGGGTGGCCAACACCCGCGTATCCGCGCCCATCCCCAGCGCACCCGAGGCTTTGGCCTTCGCGATGTCGAAACGGAACAGGCTGGCGCCATCCTCGCGGGCAAAAGCGACCGGATGGGCGCCGGCGTCCAATATGATGACGGCCAGCGGCTGGGCGCTGTCGGCGCGCGCCTTGGCAAGCGCGGCGTCGATGATGGCGCGGGCCTGCGCGAGCGAGAGGGTCATGCGGCAATCTCCTGATCGGCCGTGCCGGCGATCAGCGCGTCGCGCCGGGCGATCAGTTCTGCGGGGGCGCCAGTGCCGAAGACATAATGGTCAGGGCGGACCAGCACCGCGTCGGCGCCACGGGCGGCGAGCCAGTCGGCGACATGGCCGTCATCGCCCAGCTCCGCTACATCGACGACGGTCACGTCACCGCCGACAACCGGCTGGCGGGTGAACAGGCGCCAGCCATCGCCGGTCACATCGTCCAGCAGCCGGTCGCCGACGCGCGGCTGGATGAAGCGTTCGCCCGCACCCGGCGTGCCGGTGGCGACGATGCCGGTGGCGATGGCGGGGATCAGGTCGGCGGCCGTGCCGCTCTGGGCGCCCTTGGCGGCTTCGCGCAGTTGATGGTCGCGCGCGGCGGCGGCGTCGGGGGCGAGCACGCAGATATAGCGGCCCGCGCCCACGGCGGCGGAGATGACGGCGCGGACATGGGGATCACGTTCGGGCTGATAGCTGTCGAGCAGGCTCTCGGGCGCCTTGCCCGCCAGTACCAGTTCCAGCTTCCACGCCAGGTTCGCGGCGTCGCGCAGGCCATGGCACATGCCCTGGCCGAAAAAGGGCGGCGTCTGGTGCGCGGCATCGCCGGCCAGGAAGACGCCGCCCTGCCGCCACCGCTCGGCGATCAGGCCATGGAAACGATAGGTGGCGGCGCGCACCACCTGGTGCGGCACGCCGTCAAGATAGGGGGCGACCAGCGCGGCCACGGCGTCTGGCTGCATCATCGCCTGGTCGTCTTCACCGGGCAGCAGCATGAATTCCCAGCGGCGATGATTGCCGCGCCCCGGCACAATGGTGGCCGGGCGTTTGGGATCGCACATCATCACCGACAATTTCTGCAGGTCGGCCGCTTGCGGCACGCCCCACAGGTCGGGGAAGCGGACCGGGCCATCGACCTCGGCATCGACCACCAGCCAGGGTTCCTCGAAATCCAGATCATCCAGGCCGATGTCGAGCGCCTTGCGCACCGCGCTGCGGGCGCCGTCGCAGGCGATGACATAGCGGGCGCGGACCTGTTCCTCGCCGGCGTCCGACCGCAGCGTCAGCGTGACGCCGTCCTCGTCCTGTGCCAGCGCCTCGAACGCGGTGCCCAGCGACAGCTCGACATTGGGATAGACGTCCAGCGCATCGCGCAGATGGTCTTCCAGTTCGGGCTGGTAGAAGAAATAGTCGTTGGACCAGCTAAAGGGGCGGGGGCGGCCGACCGTGCCCATGTAGCGGATCACGCCATGATCGGCGCCGACATGCAGATGCCCCTCGGTATCGCGCATGTCCGGGGCGACCCGGTCGATGACGCCGGCCGACTGGAACAGGCGCATCATCTCATGGTCCAGATGGACCGCGCGGGGCAGGGGATAGGGGTTGGCCTCGCGCTCGATCACCAGGACCGAGACGCCCGCCTTCCCAAGTAAATTGGCCGCAAAGGCCCCCACCGGCCCGCAGCCGATGATCGCAACGTCGAACATGAAAGCGTCTTTCCGGTCAGACCGTCAGGGGCTCGGGCACGGGGGATTTGTGCATCCGCCCGCCCAGCATGATCATCTTGATGTTGGCCGCATCCTGCAGCAGGCGGACGTCCGTGGTCGGATCACCCTCGACCAGCAGCAGGTCGGCGAGATAGCCCGGCTTCACCTGGCCGACGGGCTGGTCCATCAGCTCGCCGCCCAGCATGGTGGCGGCATGCAGCGCCTCGGCCGGGGTGAAGCCATAATAGGTGACGAAATGTTCCAGGTCGCGGGCGTTGCGGCCATGGGGGTTGAAGGGAAAGCCATAGTCGCCGCCGGGCAGGACGCGCACGCCGCGCGCCTTCAATTTGGGCACCAATGTCTTTTCCAGTTCCAGCCGCTCGGCCGCGCTCGCCTTCATCGACGCCATATTGATATGGGGCGGCGGATTGGCCTCCAGCGCGGCGACCGATACGCCGGGACCGGGGGCGTAGAAGATGGCGTCCTTCTTCGCCGCCATGGCGTCGACCGCCGCGTCATCCGCGAAGGAGCAATGGTAGAGGATGCGGGCGCCGGCTTCGAGCGCCAGATTGATGGCGCGCGGGCTATAGGCATGGGTGGCGATCCACAGGCCCGCTTCCTTTGCCGCCTCGCCGGCCGCGATCATTTCCGCGTCGGTATAGAGAATGTCCTGCGACGATCCGGGCTTGAGCGCATCTTCACCCGAAATGACCAGTTTGAGCGACTTGACGCCCTCCGCCGCGCAATAGGCGACGAAGGCGCGCATCGCTTCGGGCCCCCGCCCGTTGAACACATCGCCGGTTTCGACCCCTTCCTCGCCTTCCGGGCTGCGCTCCAGCGTGGAGGGCACCAGGCGCGGGCCGGGGGTTTCGCCGGCCGCAATAGCGCGGGCCAGTTCCGGTTCAATCTGGTCGCCCAGCGCGCCGGCCGAATAGAGACTGGTATAGCCATGGTCGAGCAGCACGCGGGCATTGCGCCAGGCGGCGACCTTCAGTTCCTCGGGCGGCAGGATGAACTGATGATAGATTTTCTCGACCGAGCTGCCCCAGGTCAGATGGGTATGGGCGTCGACCATGCCGGGCATCAGCGTCGCGCCCTGGCCGTCGATCACCATGTCGGCCTGCGCCGCGTCGATCGCGGCTTCGTCGCGCAGAATGTCGGCGATGCGATCGCCCTCGATCATGACCGCGCCGGGGAAGGGCACACTGCCGGTCCCGTCGAAAATCGCAATATTGCGGATCAGCTGCCGCACGAGGGCTCTCCCGAAGTCTCTTGTTGAATGCCCTTATGCGCCGAATTTATACGCAAGAATAATAATGATTTTTGGGAACGTCATAGCTTGGAGCTATGGATCATGATGTCCAGCAACGCCTCGCCCAGCCGCGACAGGCGCGCATCCTTCAGCTTGCGGATGCCGATGCTGCGCTGGAAGGTTGCTTCGCGAATGGCGATCGCGCGCAGCACGCCGATCGACAGTTCGGCCGCCGCCACCTTCATCGGCAGGATGGTCAGCCGGCTGCTGTTCCGCACCATCGCCTTGGTCGTCAGCAGGGAGTCGCATCGGATCACATCCTGCGGCACCGGCACGCCCGCCGCCATGAACAGCGCGTCGATCTGCCGGCGAAAGGCGCCCCGCGCCTCCGGCAGCACCCAGCGCTTGGCCATCATGTCGCGCAGCGACACCTCGGCCGGCAGATGGTCATTGCGGCGCCCGACCACCAGCGCGAACGGATCCTGCGCGAAGGTGATTTCCTCGATCCCCTCGGGCGGTTCCTCCAGCCCCGTGGTGACGAAGGCCAGTTCGATCTCGCCCCGGTGCAGCATGTCGGCCAGGTCATGGTCGGGCCGTTCCACCGCATGCAGCGCGAAATGGCCCATCTTGTCCTCCAGCCGTCGCACCGCGTCGGGCAGCAGGCTGACCAGCGCACCCGGCGTGCCGCCGACGCGGAGCGGGCCGGTCACGCCTGCGCGCGCCAGTCGCAATTCCTCCTCCGCGCCGCTGATCAGGCTGTCGACCGCCTCCGCCCGGCGCAGCAGCACTTCGCCCTCCGGCGTCAGGCTGATGCCGCTGCGCGACCGGGCGAACAGGGCCGCGCCGACCGACTGTTCCAGTTGCGCGATCGCATTGGACACGGATGGCTGGGAGATGTTGAGCAGCCGCGCCCCGCCGCTGATCGAGTTGGCACGGCAGACGGCGAGGAAGGTGCGAAGCGCGCGGGGATCGATCATCGGCCTAGATAGCCCGACCATCGCCGCGCACAACAAGACAATCTAGCCGTCGGTGCCGCTCGCCTCCCGCACCAGGGCGATCAGGGCGGCAGGACTGCTGGCGCCGGTCTTGGCGACGATCGCGGCGCGATGATCCTCGATCGTCTTGGGGCTGAGCGACAGGGCGGCGGCGACCATCTTGTTGCTCATCCCCTGGGCCAGGCAGTGCAGCACCTCGCGCTCGCGCGGGGTCAGCGGCGCCAGCCGGGCCAGCGCCCCGCGCCGCTGCCGGCTCCAG
>NZ_LUFI01000063.1:0-32991 GCF_005281675.1 Sphingobium sp. MP9-4
ACCGAGGCGGAGCGGATATATTCGGTCTGCTTGTAGAGTTTCTCCCCGCCATAGGCCCGAATGACATCGCCCAGCAGGCGTCCCAGATAACGGATGTCGGGATTCTGCGTGATCGCAGGCGCGGATTGGGCGGGGTTTATGCTCTCCATGATGGATCGATGCTGCATCGCAACAATGCGATGGTCAAGATATTACGCGGCCAACGCTGGCAAACTGCCCAATACGGGTTGCGCGCAGGCCACAGGCTGGGCCAAAGGACGTTCGTGACCGCCAGCATCAGCATAGGAAATGACGGTACGGGCAATCCCGTGCTGGTCGATGTCGAGGAACTGCTTGCCACCCGTCTGCTCGTCCAGGGCAATTCCGGGTCCGGCAAGTCACATCTTCTGCGCCGCCTGCTGGAGGAAAGCGCGCCGATGGTGCAGCAGGTGGTGATCGACCCGGAAGGCGATTTCGTCACCCTGGCCGACGAATATGGCCATGTCGTGATCGATGCCGGCGACTATAATGAGCGCGAGATCGTCAAGATGGCGGCCCGCATCCGCGAACATCGCGCGTCGGTGGTGCTGAGCCTCGAGTCGCTGGAACTGGAAGCGCAGATGCGCTGCGCCGCGACCTTCCTGTCGACCCTGTTCGACGCGCCGCGCGACCATTGGTATCCCGCGTTGGTGGTGGTGGACGAGGCGCAGATGTTCGCCCCGGTCGCCGCCGGCGACGTGTCGGACGAAGCCCGGCGCCTGTCGCTCGCGGCCATGACCAACCTGATGTGCCGTGGCCGCAAGCGTGGCCTGGCCGGCGTCATCGCCACCCAGCGCCTGGCCAAGCTGGCCAAGAATGTCGCCGCCGAAGCCTCCAACTTCCTGATGGGTCGTACCTTCCTGGACATCGACATGGCCCGCGCCGCCGACCTGCTGGGCATGGAGCGCCGTCAGGCGGAGCAGATCCGCGATCTGGAGCGTGGCCGTTTCCTGGGGCTTGGGCCCGCGATCGCGCGCCGCCCGGTCGCGGTGAAGATCGGGGCGGTGAAGACCGGCACGCGCGGTGGCACCCACAAGCTGATGCCGCCGCCGATCACCACCGGCGAGGATTTTCAGGAATTGCTGTTCGCGCGGGTCGAGGAAGAATCGATGCCGCCGCCCCCGCCCCGCGCCGAACCGCCTGCCCGCCCGGCCGAGGAAATCATGCGCCAGCTCGCCGATGTGCCGTCGGCCAAGCCCGCCGCGCCGGAACTGGATTTCGGCGAGAATGAGCCGATCGTGATCGCCGTGCTGGACGAGATCGTCGCGGACCTGGGCGAAGCCGTCCCCAGCGTCGCTGCCCTGTTCCAGGATTTCGGCGTCCGCTGCCGGATGAAGGGGCTGCGCAAGCCGCCACTCGACCTGCCCGCCTTCCGCAAGCGCTTCGCCATGGCGCTCGCCGGCATGAGCGATTCGGCCGACCCGCGCTGGGAAGAGCCGATCCGCGCCGCCGATCCGGTGCCGGAAGATATGCTGGCTCCCTTCCTGCTGATCGCCCGCGCGGCGATGGAGGGCGAGCCCTGCCCCGAGGACACGGTGCTGGCCCGCGCCTATGGCACCAGTTCGCCCGGCCGCGTCCGCCGGCTGATCGAATATATGGAGAAGCTGGGCGTGATCGTCGCGCGGACCGATTTCGGCGGCCGCCGTTCGATCGGCATCCCGGCGCTCGGCCTCAGCACGGCCGCTGCCGAATGACGCAGGCGTCGGTCCTGTTCGTCTGCCTCGGCAATATCTGTCGCTCCCCGCTGGCGGAAGCCGCGCTGCGGGCGGAGGCCGAACAGGCGGGTCTTGATATTGTCGTGGATTCGGCCGGCACCGGCGACTGGCATGTCGGCGACGCGCCCGATCCGCGCGCGCAGGCGGTGGCGCGGCGCCATGGCATCGACATTAGCGGCTATCGCGGGCGGCAGGCGAAGCCGGCGGATTTCCACCGCTTCACCCATATCTTCGCGCTCGACAGCGACAATCTCGCCAATCTGCGCCGCATCCGCCCCGGCGACGGGACCGCCAGCCTGTCGCTGCTGATGGACCTGGTGCCGGGACGGGAAGGCAGCGGGGTCACCGACCCCTATTATGGCAATGACGCCGGCTTCGACATCAGCTGGGACGATGTCACCCGCGCCGCCAGGGCAATCGTGGCTCGGTTGCGCACGAATCCCTAATCCCGTTCGGTTCGAACCTGTCGAGAACCGTTAGCGCCGCCATTTCTCGACTTCGCTCGAAACGAACGGATGTTGGGCATTAGCCGAGCATCGTCGCGATCGGCAGGCCCTGTTTCAAGGTCAGGGTGACCGGGGTCCGCTCGGCAACATCGGCCAGCCGCGCCCGCTGCTCCGTGTCCAGCCCGACGATCGTCAGTGTGCGGTCGATCCGCTTTTCCTCCTTGCCCGACAGGCGCAACGCGACGTCGAGCGATTCCAGCGGCCAGCCCTTCTTTTCCGCATACATGCGCAGCGTGATCGCGGTGCAGGCACCCAGCGCCGCCAGCAGCAGATCATAGGGGGCCGGGCCAAGATTGGCGCCGCCCAGCGCCTTCGGCTCGTCGGCAGTGATGGCATGACCGCCAACGACGATCTCCGTGCGATACCGGTCCTTGCCGATATGGGCGCTACCCTGGGCCATGATGCTGCTCCTTATGCCGGGAGGGGGATGAATTCATGCTCGTCGGGCACCGGGGCGAAGCGCTGGGCCTGCCAGTCGGCCTTGGCCTGCTCGATCCGATCGGGTGAGGAAGAGACGAAATTCCAGAAGATATGACGCTTTTCGGGCAGCGGTTCGCCGCCCATCAGCATCAGCCGGGTCGCGCCTTTGGCACGCAGGATGATCTCCGCGCCGGGCTTGAACACCACCAGTTCGCCGGTCGCAAAGCCGCCGGTCTGGCCGATCACCTCGACTTCACCCTGCACCACATAGATGGCGCGTTCGACATGCTCGGCCTTGAGCTGATAGCGGGCGCCGTCCTGCAACGCGATATCGGCATAGACCATGTCGGAGAAGGTCTTCACCGGCGATACCAGACCATCGGAGCTGCCGGCGATCAGGGTCAGGCGCGTGCCCGCATCCTCGATCGTCGGGATTTCGTCGGCCTTGTGATGGGCGAAACCCGGATCGACTTCCTCCGCCTGCGTCGGCAGCGCAACCCAGGTCTGCAGGCCAAACAGCTTGCTGCCCTTGGCGCGATTTTCCTCGCTGGTGCGCTCGCTATGGACGATGCCGCTGCCCGCAGTCATCCAGTTGACCTCGCCGGGGCGGATCGACTGGACCGATCCGACGCTGTCGCGGTGCAGGATTTCGCCCTCCAGCAGATAGGTGACGGTAGCCAGGCCAATATGCGGATGCGGGCGCACATCCAGCCCCTCGCCGCTGTTGAAGGTTGCCTCGCCCATCTGGTCGAAGAAGATGAAGGGGCCGACCATGCGGCGATGCGCGGACGGCAGCGCGCGGCGGACCGAGAAGCCATCGCCCAGATCGCGGACCGGGGGCAGGATGACCAGATCGACGCCGTCGACCTCTGAAGTGCGGATGGACATGGGACTTATCCTCTTTTCGGAAAATGGGGTCAGGCGCCGAGCAGCGCCAGCGCCTCGATCTGGGCGCGGCTATAGCCCTGCGCGGCGAGTGCGGGGACATGGCGTTCGGCAATCGCGCGGGTGCGACCGGATTCGCAGAGAAATTCGCGCACATCGTGCAGATGCGGGGCCAGCATCACCGGCTGGGCCTTTTTCGGTCCCAGGATCGCGTCGAGCGCATGGCCAATCCGCGAGCGGACCGGGCCGGCAGCCGCCGGTTCGCCACAGCCGCAATCGGCAACGGCGCTCAAGGTAGCCTTCACGTCCTGCCATTCGGCGGAGCTGAGGCGCGGGGTGGCGATGTTCAGCATGAGAAGGCTCCCTGTTCGTCTGGACCGTTTCGTTGGTTTCCTTCTAGCGCGATCGCACTTTCAGGATCAGCCGGATAAAATCGGTCACTCTGTTCTATATTCTGGAAAAGAAGGGGCGCATGACCCGCGCCCCTCCCCTTTTGTCGTCAGGCCGCATCGACCAGCACGATCTCGCTATCCTCGATCGCCGTCACGCGGATGACATCCAGATCCTGGATCGCCACGCCGTCGCGGGCATTGGCCCGCACATCGTCGATCTGGATCGCGCCGGTGGCCGGGACCAGATAGGCCTTGCGATCCTTGCCGATCGGATATTCGGCACTCTCGCCAGCCTTCAGCGTCGCGGCGACAACCCGCGCATCGGTGCGGATCGGCAGCGCGTCATTGTCATTCCCGTAACCCGACGCCAGCGTCACGAACTGGCCGCTCCGCTCGCCCTTGGGGAAGGGACGCGAGCCCCAGCTCGGCGCTTCGCCGTCGCGGGTCGGGATGATCCAGATCTGGAAGATCTGCGTCGTCACATCCTCGCGATTATATTCCGAATGGGTGATGCCGGTGCCGGCCGACATGACCTGCACATCGCCAGCCTCGGTCCGGCCCTTGTTGCCCAGATTGTCCTGATGGGTGATCGCCCCTTCGCGGACATAGGTGATGATTTCCATGTCGCGGTGCGGGTGCGGCGGGAAGCCGGTGCCCGGCGCGATCGTGTCGTCATTCCAGACGCGCAGATTGCCCCAATGGACGCGAGCGGGATCATGATAGCCGGCGAACGAAAAATGATGCTTGGCATCCAGCCAGCCATGATTGGCACCACCCAGGCTGTCGAAAGGACGAAGTTCGATCATCTTGTGTCTCCTGCGGGCGGCACATCCATGATGGGGCCGCCCTGTCGAAGACCCAATTAGCGCTTGAACGCATTTCCGTTCAGATGGATAAAATGCATCGAAACGTTCCAGGAAATCGAACAGTGAACAATCCCGGCACCCCGACCTTCGACCAGCTGCGCATCTTCCTCACCATCGTCGACACCGGCAGCTTCGCTGCCGCCGGGCGCAAGCTCAATCGTGCCGTGTCGGTCATCAGCTATGGCATCGCCAATCTGGAGGCGCAGCTGGGCGTGCTGCTGTTCGAGCGCGAAGGCACGCGCAAGCCGCAGCTCACCGTCGCCGGCCGCGCCCTACTGGCGGAGGCCCGCAGCATCGCCCATGGCATGGACGGGCTGCGCGCCAAGGTGAAGGGGCTGCTCGACGGGCTGGAGGCGGAGGTCAATCTGGCGGTCGACGTGATGTTGCCGGCCGAACGGCTGGGCAAGGTGCTGCGCGCCTTTGCGAAGGAATTTCCGACGGTACAGTTGCGGCTCCATGCCGAGGCGCTGGGCGCGATCGTGGCGATGGTGCTGGACCGGGGCGCGGTAATCGGCATTTCCGGGCCGCTGTCGGCCGGGGTCGAGGGGATTGAGAGCATGTCCGCCGGACTGGTGCCGATGGTGCCGGTGGCGGCGCCCGATCATCCACTTGGCCGGATGGAGGCGATCGCGCCGGGCGCCGGGCGCGACTATACCCAGTTGGTGCTGACCGACCGGTCGCGCTTTACCGAAGGCCGCGATTTCTCGGTTGCCAGCCCCAAGACCTGGCGCCTGGCCGATCTGGGCGCGAAGCATGCGCTGCTGCGCGAAGGGATTGGCTGGGGCAATATGCCGCTGCCGATGATCGAGGCGGATCTGGTCGCCGGCACTTTGGTGCGGCTCGCCATGCCCGATCATCCCGGCGGCACCTATCGCTTCTCGGGCATCTGGCGCCGCGACACCCCGCCCGGCCCGGCCGCATCCTGGCTGATCGAGCAGTTCGTCGCGCTGGGCGCCGACGATCGCGAGGCGGCCGGGATGAGCGACGTCTAGGCGTCCGCCGAAGACCGCGCCATCCCGACGATGCGACGCTTCCCCTTGATGAATCATGTTTTTCTGGCACACCCCAAGGAGATTGCGGCGGGATCCGACAAGATGGCGACCATGTATCGCCGACCGGGCTCACGCCGACAATGACAGGTGGGGGACAATGGAGTGAGTGCGGGTCGCGCATGAACAAGGTCAAGGAGGCGCCTGCCACGGTCGGGGCGCGCCAATATCGTGCTTTTCTGAGCTACAGCCATGCCGACGAGCGCGCGGCGGGAAAGCTGCATCATTGGCTGGAAACCTATCGGATGCCCAGGCGCCTGGTCGGCATACAGGCCGGCCGGGCGGCGGTCCCGCGCCGGCTGACCCCGATCTTTCGCGATCGCGCCGAATTGCCGGCTGCTTCCAGCCTCGACGAACAGGTGCGCCTGGCCCTGTCCCAGTCGGACGCCCTGCTGGTGCTATGCTCGCCAGCGGCGAAGGCCTCGCGCTGGGTCAATGCGGAAATCGCGCTGTTCCGCGAACTTCATCCCGACCGGCCGATCATCGCCGCGCTGGTCGCGGGTGAGCCGGCCGACAGCTTTCCCGCCGCGCTGATCGCGCGCGATGCCGCTGGCATAGAGCGTGAACCGATCGCCGCCGATTTCCGCGCCGACAGCGACGGCCCCAAACTGGCCCGGTTGAAGATCGTCGCCGGCCTGACCGGCGTACCGCTCGACCAGATCATCCAGCGCGACGCCCAGCGCCAGTTGCGCCGTGTGATAGCCGTCACATTTGTTGCGCTTTTTCTTGTCCTATTGATGGCGGCGATGCTGGTCTTTGTCGCGCGGGCAAGGAGCGAGGCAGAAAGCCAGCGCCAGCAGGCAGAGGGACTGATCGAATTCATGCTGACCGATCTGCGGGAAAAGCTGGAGGGCGTTGGCCGGCTCGACGTGCTGCAGACGGTGAACAAGCGTGCGCTCGCTTATTATGCCGACCAGCCCGACCTGGAAACATTGCCGGGCGATTCGCTCGAACGGCGCGCCCGCATCCTGCAGGCCATGGGCGAGGATGATTTCAAGCGCGGCGACACGCCAGAGGCCATCGCCCAGTTCCGCGAGGCCTATCGCGTCACTTCAACCCTGCTGGCCGCCGCACCGAACGATCCGCAACGCCTGTTCGCCCATGCCCAGAGCGAATTCTGGCTCGGCTATGTCGATTTTATCCGCGATCGGAACGACGCCGCCCTGACACACTTCCAATCCTATCAGGCGCTGGCCGAAAGGCTGGTGCAGTTACGACCGGCGAACGACGCCTATTGGCGAGAACTGGGCTATGCGCAGGGCAATATCTGCACCATCGCCCTCGCCAGGAAGAATCCCGACAGAACATTGCAAAGCTGCAAGGGCGCGCTCGACACCATGATGCGGGTCCAGCGCCTGGCGCCCGGCGATCCGGCGATCGCTGCGGATCTCGCCAATCGCCATGCCTGGATGGCGGACGCGCTGCGCTTGCAGGGGGATGACCGGGCGGCACTGGTGCAGCGCGAAAAGCAGGATACGATCCTGCGGTCGCTGCTCCGGCGTGATCCGAAAAATGCCGGCTATCTGCAGGACTGGATGCTGGCGCGCTATTCCATGTCGAACCTGCTCTATGATCTGGGTGAAACCGATCGCGCCAAGGCGCTGCGCGCCGAGGCCCGCGCCGACGTCGCCGACCTGGTGGCGCGCGATCCGGCGAACAAGGACTGGCAGGTCTGGCAGGGCAAGCTGGCCAAACCATTGACGAAGGGGAGCAAATAAGATGTCGACGCTGAATTATACCCAATATGGCCTGGCGCCATTGATCGAGGTCGAACTGGAAGATGGCGTCGCGCCGCTGCAGTTCAATGTCGCACTGAAGGGCGAGGAGGGCTGGGTTTCGCTGCGCTATGAACAGCCCGGCGTCACCGATCATGACTATATCGCCATCACCGAAAATTCGATCGTGGAAATCAACCTGATCGGCGATCAGCTGTTCTTCTCGAAAAATTACGACGCCATAACGACCGAGGAGCCGCTCTCTTCCTTTTACGGCGGCTTGATCTATGATGATTATCGCGCCGATCAGGACCGCTACAAGACCGTCCGGTTCCAGGCACGCTACAATCAGGGCGGCAAATATGGCACGCGGCACGGCTTCAACATCAATATCGACCTGCTGCAAAATCCCAGTGCCACCGAACCCAAATGGATCCCGCTGTCGATCGATCCCGACATCAAGAATCCACCGCCCAAGGAAGACTGAGCGCGGCGACGGGGTGGTGGCGACATGATCCTTCCGATCCTTGCGCAAATCCGCAGGGTTGCACGCAGCGGCGACACCGTTCGCGCCTGGACGATGTTCGGCGCGGCGGGCCTGCTGCCGTCACGCGACAGCGATGCGCTGACCCTCAAGGGCCGGCTGCTCAAGGATCGGGCGCTGCGCAGCGAGGGCGCCGAACGCGCCGCGCTGCTGGACGAGGCGCGACAGGCCTATCTCCAGGCGGCCAGCGACTGCCGCGCCACCTATCCGCTCATCAATGCCGCCACCCTCGCCTTTCTGAACGATCGCCCCGCCGACGCGGCCGACCTCGCCCGCCAGGTGCTGGCGCTGCTCGACAGCGGCGATCATGTGCAGGAAACGCGCTACTGGCTGGCGGCGACAGCGGCCGAAGCCCATCTGCTGCTGGGTGACGAGGCCGCAGCGCAGGCCGCCCTGGCACAGGCCATGACGGCCGCGCCGGACGCCTGGGAAGATCATGCCGCGACCCTGCGGCAATTCCACGAGATATTGACCAGGCAGGGGCGCTCTACCGCGCCCCTCGATCCGCTGCGCCCGCCACCCAGCCTCTATTTCAGCGGCATCATCGGCCTGCCGGACAATGAGGAGGAAGCCCGCACCAAGATCGAGGCGGCGCTCGATCAGATTGCGCCGGGTGCCGCCTTCGGGGCGCTCGCCGCGGGCGCCGATATCCTGATCGCCGAATGCGCCCTTTTCCGGGGCATCCAGTTGCACATCGTCCTGCCGACAAGTCTCGACGTCTTTCGGCAAAGTTCGGTCGGCCGGTTCGGTGACCATTGGCTCGCCCGCTTCGATCGCCTGATCGACATGGCCGACAGCCTGGACGCGCCCGACGCCATCACCAGCCTGTCCAACGCGGCGATCGACAAGGGGTGCGAGATCGCCATGGGACTGGCGCTGCGCCGTGCCGACGCCTTTGCGACACAGGCCATCGCGCTACATATCGGGCGTGCCTCGGATCAGCCTGCCCCTGCCTATCGGCTGTGGCAGTCACGCACATTGCCCGTGCGCAAGATCATCCTCGAACAATCAATGCCTCCCTCTGGCGATGCGCTGCCCATGGCCATCAACAAGGCTGTGCTGGCATCGACGACACGCCTCGCGCCAGCCATGCGCGAAAGCGCCAATGGCCTGCATTTCCAGGCATTCGACGATATGGCCACCGCCATGCTCCAGGCCAGCCTGATCCTGAGGGACTGGCCGGACCATGGGCTGGCGCTGGAATATCAAACGGTCATGCCGAATGATCCGATCGATGGCGAGGAATGCCTGGCGCTGCTCCTGGCGCCAGCCGCACCGGCCGGCAGCATCTGCATGCCCTGGCCACAGGCCGCCGCCATGGCGCTGCAAGGCCCCGGATATCGGTTTGAAATTGCCGGCGAAGTGATGACCCGCCAGGGCGATTGCCCGGTCGGCCATTATTATCCGCCGTCCAGCTGACGGCGCGCGCCTTCAGACGACCATGTCCGCCAGCATGCGCGGCGCATGGATCTGCATCTGACCATCTTCCCGACTGACGATACCGCGCCGGATCAGCACGGCGATCGCGCGCGACGCGGTCTCGCGGGTCGTGTTCGCGCTCAGCGCCAGGGTGGTGACCTGCGGCGCGGGCACGATATGGTCGCGACCATCGGCCAGCGCGAGCAATTCGCTATAGACCCGCCCGGCCGCGCTATAGGTGGACCGGGTCGCCATTCGATCCAGCGCCCGGTCGAGCTGGCGCGCCAGCAGCCAGGCCATGCCCGCGCCGATCTGCGCATCGCCCGCCACCAGCGCGGCCAGCGATTGTGCCTCCGCGCGCAACAGGCGGCTTTCGACCAGCACCTCTATCTCCGCCCGGTGCGTCGTGGGCGCTGGGTAGGCGCCGAAAAACTCCCCCGGCCCATGACGCGCCAATTGCTGGCGCTGGCCGTCGATGCCAAAGGTCTGCACCGCCACGCAGCCGTCGACGATCAGCCAGCAATGGTGCGACGCCTCCCCTTGCCGGGCCAATATCTGCTTGGCGCCGACCTGCTGCGGAACCAGCACGCGGCGCAGCAGCTCTGCCGCCTTCCGATCACATCGGAAAACCGCTGCCAGCACCTCGACCTGTTCCTCGACCTGCAATCCTCCACTCCTCGGTGACGATCGATCGTTCCGTTACCGGCATAGCCTATGCGCTCCGGATGAACAGGAGGGCAGGATGATTCTCGGAAAATATGTGATCTGCATCACGGCCATGCCGAGGAGATTTCCCTAGGGAATCAGCGCGACCCGAAGGAGGCCCCGGTGGGGCAACCTTTTCTTGGCCCGGAGCTTCATATGGCTTCGGGCCTTTTTTTTCGCAATCTCCATGCGGTTCGGCCATCAACCACAAGAGGGGGCGCCGCGCGTGGAAACCAAATGCCGGTGCGTGAAACGATCGGCAATATATGCTGCTGGATGGTCCCTGACAGGGACAGGTTCGCTATCAAAGCGATGCACCACCTTGTCATGAAGGTGGTGACCCCTACGGGAATCGAACCCGTGTTTCAGCCGTGAAAGGGCGCAAAATCAGCGCGCTTAGTTGAAAAGAACCCCATAAATTCTATATATTTATCAAGACATTGGGTGAAACAATCCATTGATGTCCCACCACGTGCCAGAGCGGATATTTGACGGTTATTTGATGGTTTTATGAGCAAGAATCTCCAGGAAACTCAACTCAGTTCACGAAGTGCGCGCCAGTCTCTACCTGAAGGCACCTACTGGCGCGGTCTCGATGCAAACGTTCATCTTGGCTACCGTCGCGGGAAGCGCGGCGGAAAATGGCTTGTGAGATGGTATCTCTCAGCGGGTAAGTACAAGCAGGCTCCGCTCGGGGTTGCAGACGATACCATTGCTGCCGGCAACCTCGATTTTCAGGCTGCCAGCAAGGCGGCTCGAGAGCTGGTATCTGAATATCGTAACAGGCCATCGCAAGATACCCTCGTGGAGGTGGTCACTGTCGGACAAGCGGTTCACGAGTATATTGAAGAGCGGAATGAACGCGACAGCCTGCGCAAGGGACTCCCCACCAAAAGTGATGCTCACTACAAACTTACAAGTCATGTCCTCAACTGTAAGGATTTGTGCGAATTGCCTCTTGGCAAGGTGACGGCCGCCGCCCTCGTAAAATGGAAAAAGGGGCTTGCTGCAAGCTTAAAGTCGACCGCTCGAGCCCGGATTGTTAATGATTTCAAGGCCGCGCTGAATCGCGCGATCCGTTTACATGAAGCCCCTGAATCTCGTGCCAGTCTCATTGTGAAAAATGGGCTCGCCGCGAATGCAGACCCGGCTCCTCGCAATACCGATCAACGCGAAAATCAAATTCTTTCCGACGATGATATCCGCAAGCTAATTTCGACGGCAAAGGAGGACAGCGAAGGACGTGATTTTTACTTCCTAGTGCTGCTTCTCGCCGCCACCGGCGCACGTTTCAGTCAATTGACTCGGATCCTTGTACGCGATGTACAACTCGATAAAGCCCGTGTGCTGGTGCCAGTGTCCCACAAAGGCTCTACTACCAAGTCGGTGGAATTTACGGCTGTGCCATTAGGAAATGACATTCTCGATGCACTCCGTCCCATCATCGAAGGTCGCCCTTCAACTGCGACGCTACTTGAACGGTGGCGATTAAGGCAGGTGAGCCAGTTCGCTTGGGAGCGCGTAGATCGTGGCCCGTGGAAAACTCCGTCGGAAATGCTCCGAAACTGGAATGCAATAGTGAAGAGATGCGGCATTGAAAGATGTGTGCCTTATGCGCTTCGGCATTCATCGATTGTGCGCGGTCTTGTAGCCGGACAACCTATCCGTATGGTCGCCGCCGCACATGACACAAGCGTGGCGATGATCGAGAAGCATTATGCCCGATATATCATCGACGCCCATGAGGAACTGAGAGCAAAATCAGTCATCAGATTAGCTTGAATGGCCATTTCTGGCCGTTTGCTGACCGGCAGGTTTCGAGTTAAGAATGTGAAAAGCTGCCAACCGGGTGATCGCCGAGTGACACCAACCTACATTGCCTGAATCACGTGTGATTTCCAAGGCGGTGAAAATCTGAATCTACCGGGCAGGAAGCCGGATTTCGGGATAGTAGAAGGTTGCAATCGCGGGCTACCTCGGATGCAGACCTAGCTGCTATCCATTCAGCGGTAGCGGTCGCCCCTCGATCACGCTTTTCATCACTAGTGTTGATGTCAGCCTCTGAACGCCAGGCAGAGCCGACAGCGTCTCATCATAGAGCACCCTGAATGTCTCGACATCGCGACTGACAACCTGAAGCATATAGTCCGGTATGCCGAATAGCCGCTGCGCCTGGGTAATCTCGGGAACGTCTTCTACCGCAGCTTCGAATGCTGAAACGGCATGCCTGTCGCCTTCTCGCAGCGTCACAAAGACCACTGCAGAAAACTTCAGGCCAATCGCAGCAGGGTCGAGCTGCGCCCTGTAGCTTGTGATGACCCCTGCCTGCTCCAGCGCTCTCAGGCGCCGGTGGCATGGAGACAAACTCAGCCCGATCCGTTCAGCTACCTCAGTAATCGTCAAGCGACCGTCAATCTGAAGTTGCGCAAGAATCTTTCGATCGTATTCATCCATGAGGGAGATATTGCCTCATTATGCCTCGTAGAGGCAAGCATATGGAAGCACCTCCTCGACCGAATATAGTATATAACCGAAGGCAGGGACCGAGCCTGACGCTCGGGTGCGCCATCACAGCAAATGAGGCTCGATGCCTCGGCAGTCACTTGGGGAGCGGTGTATCCGGCTTCTCAATCGACGAACCGGGGCAACGTCGCTGATTTCGGTCCAGAGAAAAAATGTCGAAGCAAGCCAGATTGACCCGCACTACCCCGCCCTCCCTGCTCAGGCGCAAGGGAGGAGACAAGATTGTCTGTCTCACCGCCTACACGGCACCGATGGCGCAATTGCTCGATTCTTACTGCGACATCCTGCTGGTCGGCGACAGTCTGGGCATGGTCGTCCATGGCCTGCCGACGACCGTGGGCGTCACGCTTGAGATGATGATACTGCACGGTCGGGCCGTCGTTCGGGGAAGCAGCCAGGCCATGGTCGCAGTGGACCTGCCATTCGGCAGCTATGAACGATCGCCCGAGCAGGCGTTCGACGCCGCCTCGCGTCTTTTGGCGGAAACCGGGGCGCAGGCCGTGAAGGTCGAAGCGGCGCAAGGCGTTGCCGAAAGTATCGCATTCCTCACAGGACGCGGGATACCCGTTATTGGTCATGTTGGCCTGAGGCCGCAGGCGGTTCATCTCGATGGCGGCTTCAAGGCGCGGGGACGGACCGATGTCGAACGTGACCGTGTTCTGGCCGAAGCGCGCGCAACCGATGAAGCGGGCGCCATGGCGATGGTCGTTGAAGGCGTCACCCCGGAACTCGCGGCGGACATCACCGCTGCCGTTGCTTGCCCCACGATAGGGATAGGCGCCTCCAACGCGTGTGACGGCCAGATTCTTGTCACCGAAGACATGCTTGGCCTGTTTGACTGGACGCCGAAATTCGTCCGTCGCTACGCCGACCTTCGCGGCACGATCACAGCGGCGATCGCCGCCTATGCCTCCGACGTCAAGGCGGGGACTTTCCCTGCCGAGGCGGAAGAATATCGTCTGGGAGCTCGCGCATGAACGCGGCGCTGTTTACGGCCTTCTGGGCCGTCTCCATGCTGTTCGTCGTCACGCCCGGCGTGGATTGGGCCTATACCATTTCCGCCGGGATGCGGGAGCGCGTGTTGCTTCCGGCCATCGGCGGATTGCTGCTGGGGCACCTGGTCGCCACGCTGATTGTCGCGGCGGGCGTTGGCGCCCTGATTGCCGGTGTGCCGCTGGCGATGGCGGTGCTCACAGTTTTTGGCGCGGCCTATCTTTTCTGGCTGGGCGTCGGGCTGCTGAGGAACCCGCCGGTTCCCCAGATGGCGGGAGAAGAGGATATCCAATCCGCCACAAGCTGGGTGCTTCGCGGGTTCTGCGTCAGCGGCCTCAATCCCAAAGTGCTGCTGTTGTTTCTGGCGCTGTTGCCGCAATTTACCGAAAGAAGTGCAGGCTGGCCCATATCCGCACAGATCGCCGCGCTGGGAGGCACCCATGTCCTGAACTGCGGCGTGGTGTATCTGATCGTAGGCTATAGCTCGCGCGCGGTCCTGCGAGCCCGGCCGCAGGCGGCAAAAATCGTAGGGCGCGTTTCGGGCGTCATTATGATCGTTCTTGCCATCGTCCTGATCTTGGAGCGCTTCTTCGGAGCACTATGACGAATGGGATCGATAAAATGGCGTCGGCAACTTAGCGTAGTCCTGGCCGTCAAATGGTTGGCAGGCGGCATGGCGACACGACAGGTCGTCGCCGACCTTGGTTATGAAAGCGTCCCGAGCTTTGTCACAATGTTCCGGAAGGTGCTCGGCGCCTCGCGAGCGCGCAACATTGCTGAGCGCCACTCCGGCTGAACGGGCCAAACGGCGGCTTTCAGGGGCAGCGCTTATCGTTGCGAATAACCACATTGAGGCGCAAAGCCGCTGAGCGGATGTTCCCATCGCAGCAGGACGTCTCGCTCATTGCCTTCAGAGGCGTCAAGCACCGCGACGATATTCTGGAAGCTGACGATGTCGGCTGACGGCTGTCACAGACGCCGACAAGGATCTTTGCAAGTCACTTCATTTTTTGTAGTTAGTGGTAATGAGCTGGTCTGATGTCGCCGATACCGCCTGCCCGATTGCACGTACGCTCGCCGTGGTCGGCGACCGCTGGACGCTTCTGGTGCTGCGTGAACTGTTTCTGGGCGGGCGCCGCTTTGATGAGTTGCAGGCCCAGACCGGCATGTCGCCCCATCTGCTATCGGTGCGTCTCAAGCGCCTTGAAGCGGATGGTGTGCTGGCGCGCCATCCCTACAGCGAACGCCCCGTGCGCCACGAATACCGCCTGACGGAGAAGGGGCTCGCCTTCTATCCCATATTACTTGCGCTCAAAGGCTGGGGTGAGACTTGGGGTGGCCAGCCGCTCGAAGCCGAGCCGGCGCTGACGATCGCGCACCGTGATTGCGGCGGCGAGGTCGGAGTGACGGTGCGCTGTTCCGCCTGCGACGATGAGGTTGAGGCGCGTGCCGCAACCGTCACCATGGGACCGGACTACTCGGCGGAACGGCAGGCAAGGCGGGACGCAGCATGACCGCCACTCTCCATTTTTCTCTCCATTTCAGCACTGATTGAGGCTCGAATGTTCGATACCAAGATTGCGATCGTCGTCCGCGACGATCTTGCCACCTGGCAGAAGCTCAACGTCACCGCCTTCCTGATGAGCGGGATCGTTGGTGCCGCCCCCGACGTCATGGGCGAGCCCTACCGCGATGCCGATGGCAACAGCTATCACAGTCTGTGCGTGCAGCCGGTCATCGTCCTGTCCGCGAGCGGCGACACGCTCAAGACCATCCATCGCCGGGCGACCGACCGCGCCGTGCCGCACGGCCTCTATATCGAAGAGATGTTCTCCACTGGCCATGACGAAGCCAACCGGGCCGTCTTCTCCGAACATGGGGCGGACGCCGCGAAGGTCGTCGGGATCGCACTGCGCGAGGACAAGAAGCTGGTCGACAAGATAACCAAGGGAGCAAAAATGCATGGATAAGCCAGGCGTTGTCGTCGTCGCCTTCGAGCCGCGCCATGCAGCGGCGTTCGTAGCGCTCAATGTCGAGTGGCTGGA
This sequence comes from Sphingobium sp. MP9-4, assembly GCF_005281675.1. Lineage (NCBI taxonomy): Bacteria > Pseudomonadati > Pseudomonadota > Alphaproteobacteria > Sphingomonadales > Sphingobiaceae > Sphingobium > Sphingobium sp. MP9-4. Next base: position 15,796 of record NZ_LUFI01000063.1, read on the forward strand.
ACGTTTCTTCACTGTGGAGGCCAAGGACCGCGCACAAATTGAGGATGCACAGACCAGCATCATCGGCAAGGGCGGCGCCATCCTCATTGCCGAAGACGAGACAGGCGCAGCGATAGGTTGCGTCGCGCTGGTGCCTTATGGCGAAGGAGAGCTTGAACTGGCGAAGATGGCTGTTTCGTCCGCTGCGCAGGGGCGTGGGGTCGGCCGCAAGTTGATGGATGCCGCTATCGCTCAGGCGCGTGGTATGGGTGCCCGTTCCATCTATCTTGAATCCAACAGCAGCTTGACGCCGGCGGTGACGCTCTACGAGCGCAGCGGCTTTCTCCATCTGGAGCCCGGGGAGCGACCTGCGTCGCCTTACGCCCGCTGCGACGTGTATATGCGTCGCCCGCTGTGACGGGCATGGACAAGCTCTATCTCGACGACCTGCATGTCGGCGACACATTCGAAAGCCGCGAGATCCAGATCAGCGAGGAGCAGATCATCGAGTTTGCCTCGCTCTATGATCCGCAGCCCTTTCATATCGACCCGGATGCCGCCCGGGCAACTTTCTTCGGAGAGTTGGCCGCGAGCGGGTGGCACACGATGGGGATCACGATGCGGCTGATCGTCGAGAGCGTCCCTATCGCAGGTGGCATCATTGGCGCGGGGGCCGAGGTAACTTGGCCTCGCCCAACCCGGCCCGGCGACGTTCTGCGCGTACGTAGCCAAGTGACTGCCGTTACCCCCTCAAAATCGCGCGAGGATCGCGGGATGGTTATCCTGCGTAGCCTAACCTTCGGTGGCGACGGCGAAGTTCGGCAAGATTTCACGGCACGCTTGATGGTCTTCAAAAAAAGCTAACTTCGGAAACGGCGCCTACGACGTTATCCAAGATATCCTTGGTCAGGTCTCTTGGAATTTAATGTGTGAATGGCCACTTTCGGGTTTAGCCTTTTGCACTTTGAATGGCTCAAAAGGGCGCAGTCCCGTCAAGTAGCTCACGCCATTCTTGGCCGGTAGGCAAATGTCCGGTCTGTAGTCGGGTTGCGAGGATAGATTACGCCCACGTCGGGTCGGCTGCCGACCAAAACGCGCCGTTCGCTGCTTCTGCCTTCAGCGTCAGCTTCTTCCAAAACCAGCCGCTCGGTCGGCCGAAACTGTCTCGCAGCAACGCGCACAAATATTGGGCTTTCAAAGCTTGAGAAAAGGAACCGGAAGAAAATGGCTTATACCAAGTCCCTGAGATGCTGACGCATCAGACTTGGAAAATGCTCAAGCGCCGCACGGGCTTAACCAAGGCTCGATGAGTCAAGCTCACCGAGCCTTGGTATTAGGAGACGTTTCCAGTGCGACTGTTGTTGGTCATCCGTGTCCACCGCGATGTGGCGCTTGCCCCCCCTTGATCCGCTTGCCTGCATCGTAGCCACCCTCGGATGGGGACAAAGGCGCCTTGACCGACTGGCTGTCGACCACCGCCGCGGACGGACTCTGCTCGCGCGCCTCACGCTTCCGGTTGAGCATCAGCGCCATATCGTGGATCGTGCGGCACAGTAGGCGGCGCACGAAGCGTCGGAACCACCAATAGACGGTCTGCCATGACAGAAAATCCTTGGGCAGCATCCGCCAGCCGCAGCCCAACGCGCCAGATGCCTCAAGGCGTTAAGCACCTCGGGTAGATCCGTCGTGGCTCGCGCCCATGCTTCGGCGGCGAGGGTAGGAACGGCCGGACAATCTTTCACTCCGCATCCGTCAGATCGGTCGGGTAGCGCTCAGCCTGTTTCTAACGTTCAGCCATCCGGCTAAGGCTCGCTCGATTCCACATCCCGAGTTTGAACCACGTATCCAGCCGCTGCTCACCCCATTCTCAAACAGGCTCTTAGCAGCAATCAACCGCTTTGTGTCTGATACAGTCTCCAAGGGCTCTGGCGAAGTTCCATTTGTTCGAGTATGGTCGAACCATCGACTCGGTTACTCTGATATTTATTAGAAATACTATCGAGCCGAGCTAATCGGCCGATCGGTCGCCGATATCGGGCGCCGCGCGCCTGCCTTCTGTTAAAGATGTTCGGAAGCATTATTCTGTCTCGCACGCCAGAAGGAGGGGCTATGACGACCGATCCCAGAAATTTCATCGAAAGCGCCGAACTTGGAAATATCGAGGAGTCGGTCGCCGGCATCGAGGCGCCGGGTCTCAATCTGGACCAGCTTCCGCCCGCCGTGGTGTCGGGCACCACGCTCATCGATTTCTCGCAAGTGCCCAGCATGGCGGTGCGCGCCGGCGTGTCGGAAGCCATGCTGTTCGCGAGCCGGGTCGCGACGACCTCGATGACGGGCGACGATGACGAGGATGACTGGCTCGCCGCCTATACCTCCAATCTGAGCAATCTCGGCTTCAACGTCGCCGGGACGGCGATCACCAAATCGACGTTCAAGAAGACGGGCGTCGAGGTGCACAAGGCGATCATCCCGTTCCTCACCATTGCCTTTGGCGGCGCCGCGATCGGCCCGGTCATCCTCGCCGGCCTCAAGAATCTGCAGGACATGAACGCCGACCAGCCCTGGATCACCTTGTTCGACAGGGAAACGCGGCGATTCAATGCGAGCGAGATGCATTTCGCCGCGGTCAGCAGCACCAACATCGATACGACCATCCGCTACGCCGTCGCTCGGCTGCATGTGCAGCAGCAGACGACCAGCATCCTGTTCTTCAAGCTGACCAAGGCCGAAGCGGAATTCGAAAGCTCGACCAAGACGCTGACCGCGAACAACAGCCTGCTCGCGCTGATGGAATCGGCGCTGCGCACGAAGCTGGCGGCGCTGGCGACCAGCTTCATAGCGGAAGCCAAGCTCTGAGCGGAACCGGCCCTGCTTGTGGCACGGGGCTGTCGCGGAGGGATTGTGGGAAGCGGGGGACTGAATGCACATCGTCATCGTCGTGCCGGGAATCATGGGGACCGAGCTGTTGCTACCGACCCCGGACGGCATTGAAAAAGTCTGGCCGCCCACGCCGCTGGAGACCCAGCTCGGCTACAAGCGCACGCAGAAGCTCGCCAGCGCCGAGGTCAAGCCGGGCGGCATCATCGCGCACGTCGCCTGCTTCGATTTCTACCAGCCGCTGCTCGACCTGCTGACCGGACTGGGCTTCACCGCGGACGGCGCGGCCAAGCGCCAGATCGAGTTCCCCTATGACTGGCGCCGCGACCTGTTCGCCCTCGCCGACGATCTGGGCGAACTCATCGCCAATGCGGTGGCGCAGGGCGCCACGCGCGTCTCGCTGGTCGCCCACTCGATGGGCGGCCTGATTTCGCGGTTGCTGCTGGAAGATCCGCGCTTCCGCACCCAGCCCTGGTTCGGGCTGATCGACCAGCTGATCGCCATCGCCACGCCGCATCTCGGCGCCCCGCTCGCGCTCGGCCGGGTGCTAGGGCAGGACAGCGCGATGGGCATCAGCGGCGCGGATTTCGCCTGGCTCGCCAGCCGGGAGGAATATCCCTCGGCCTATCAGCTGCTGCCGGCACCGGGCGAAGGATCATGCTGGGACCAGTCGTACAAGACGGACCCGCCGCTTGCGCCGATCGATATCTATGACGCCGCAGGCATCGCCCTGCTCAAGCTCAACACCAGGCTGATCGCGCGCGCGCAGGCGGTTCATGACGTGCTGGGCGCAGGCAACCGGCCGGACAAGGTGCGCTATTTCTATTTCAGCGGCACCGGCCACCGCACGGTCACGCGGATCAATATAGTCCGCAAGGCGGGGGGCGATCTCGATCTTGGCGAGACGGTGCTGACCCGCACCGAGGATGGCGGCGACGGCACGGTCCCGCTCTACAGCGCGCTCCCGCGACCGGGCCAGCGCGCGATCGTCACGAACGAACATGCCACCGCCTTCAAGGGCGTCGCATTCCGCCGGACATTCGTGCGGCTGCTCGGCGGCAATGAAGGGCCGGCGGTCGAGGCTGGGCTGGGCCAGCTCGCCATGTCGGTCGAATCCCCGATGATAGCGGCCGACCAGTCGGTCGAATTGCTCATCTATCCCGATGGTCCCGAGGAAATGCCGGCATCGATCGAGCAATTGTCGGGCGACCTCGTCCTGGTGCGCGTCCTGCAGGAGGAGAAGGCGATGGCGCAGGACGTCCGCCGCGTGCCGCTGCATTATGAAGGCCCAGCGCTCAGCCGGCTGCGACTGTATCTCGATCCGATTGGAGAGCCGGGCCATTATGAGGTCCGGCTGGAGAATGGCGATTATCGCGCGTCCACGGCGTTCAGCGTGTGCGCGCCGCTTCCCACGGCCGACGGCACCGCACAGTAGCGGCCGGCCGCGGCCAAAGAGCTGATTGCGGCAGAGGAGGAGACGGTCATGTCCGGAGTTCATCAGAGGCGGCTGGCAGCATATCTTGCGCACATCAAACGGGGCGAGGGCGGCATAGAGGCGGTCGCTCCTGCCGAACCGGCGGCCGCGCGCACGCCCCAGACCGAGAGCATGATCGAGGCCGCACCGGAATTGTCCGGTCCCGATGAAGCACTTGAACTGGCCAATGAGGGCCTGCGCAAGCTCAAGGAAACGCCCGACGTCCAGCTGTCCCGGCCGGAACTTGCTGCCATCGAGGCGATCATCATCCCCAAGGAACGTCCGGCCTTTGACGTGCAGGATGGCGATTTCACCGCCAACCATCCGCTATGGCTCAAGCTCGACAGCGACACGGCGCTTCACGCCCGGCTGGTGGAGAAGATCCCGGCGGTCGGGCGCATCGATCTGCCCGGGCAAACGCGCCTGCCTTATGGTGGAACCGGGTTTCTGGTCGGCCCTGGCCTGCTGATGACCAATCGCCATGTCGCCGAGATATTCGCGGCCGGGCTGGGCAACCGGACGCTGCGTTTCCAGACCGGCTGGCAGGCGGCGATCGACTTCCGCCACGAGCGCGATCGCGCGGCGGCAGAGATGCTAACGGTGCGCGGCATCAGAATGATCCATCCCTATTGGGACATGGCTCTGCTGTCGGTCGAGGGCGTCGGCGCCCAGCGCTCCGCCTTGCAGCTGTCGCTGATGGACATCGGCGATCTCGACAAGCGCGAAGTCGCGGTCATCGGCTATCCCGCCTATGATCCGCTGCGCAACGATGTCGCGACCCAGAATGAGCTGTTCGACGGCGTCTATGGCGTGAAGCGGCTGCAGCCAGGCAAGCTCGGCGCGCGGCGGGACACGGAGAGTTTCCGCAAGCTGGTGTCGGCAAGCACGCATGATGCTTCGACGCTCGGTGGCAATTCGGGATCGGCGATCATCGATCTTGAGACCGGCGAAGTGCTGGGCCTGCATTTCGGCGGTCGCTTTCTCGACACCAATTATGCCGTGCCCGCGTTCGAACTGGCGCGTGACGGCCGGGTCGTCGATGCCGGCGTGGGTTTTGCGGGCGTGCCGACCGGCGGGACGCCGCCATGGGAGCGTTTCTGGCAGGCGACCGAGAGCATCGGAGGCAGCGACGGCGGAAGCGTCAGCGCCGCAGCCGCTGCCCCGGCGGCACCGCCACCGCCGCCGCCGCCTCCCCCCCCGCCAGCGCAAACCACGCATGGCGATGGCTCGATCTCGATCACCGTGCCGCTGCACATCACCGTGAGCCTCGGGGCGCCGGTTCCGGCCGGCGCTGCCGTCGCCCAGGAATCCGTCGCCGCTGCGGATCTGACCGAGAAGATGGTGCAGCCTGTCCATGACCCGGACTATTCGGCGCGTGGCGGCTATGATTCCGGATTTCTCGGCGGCGGCCTGACCGTCCCGATGCCGGAAGCGGCCGATCCCGGCGTGGTCGCGCCGCTCAAGGACGGCAGCAAGACGCTCAAATATGAGAATTTCTCTCTTCAGATCCACGCCCAGCGGCGCATTGCCCTGTTCACGGCGAGCAATGTCACCGACGAGCATGCCTTGAAGGAGCCTGAGGCGGGCAAGAATTATACCCGCAAGGGCCTCTCCGGTCTGGGGCCGAACGATATCGAGAAGTGGCTGCCCGAGCCGCGCATCGCCGATCATTATCAATTGCCCGACGCCTTCTTCACCAAGGATCAGGGCGCGTTCGACAAGGGGCATATCGTGCGCCGCGAGGATGTCGCCTGGGGCAGGAGCTATGCGGTGCTGCGCCGCGCCAATGGCGATACCTATCATGTCACCAATTGCTCGCCGCAGGTCGCACAGTTCAACCAGTCGGCCAAGGGCAAGGATAATTGGGGCGACCTGGAGAATCTCGTGTACGGCAATGCCGCGAGCGAACGGCTGTGCGTCTTCGCCGGGCCGATCCTGGCCGGCGATGACGAGACATTCGTGGGCACGGCCGGCTATGGCGTTCCGCTGCGCGCCAAGATCCCGCAAGCCTTCTGGAAAGTCGTCGTCGCGCGGGTGAGCGACGGTATCGCGGCCTATGGCTTCATCCTGGAGCAGGATCTGAGCAATGTGCCGCTGGAGATGACCGTCACCGAGAATTTCCGGCGGCTGATGGTGCCGATCGCGGAGATCGAGGCGCGGACCGGGGTCTTGTTCGGCAAGGAGGTGCGCGACGCCGACCAGTTCATCGACGATCGCGGCCGCGAAGTCGCCTTCCGCGCCGGGATCGAACGCGTCGCCGAAGCGGACGACGCCATGTCGGGCGACACGGCGACGCCCAATAGCGGCGACGATGAGGACGCCGATTTCGACACGAACCGCATCGCGGCGGCGGTCTCCGACTTCACGGAAGGGCCGATCGACTGGCGCGTCGCCAAGGCGTTGCTCACGCTTAAGGATCAGGTCAATGCCAGGGCGCCCCGTCGCAGCAAGGCGTCCGACGGCACGATCGGCGACGCCGCCCATGCCAGCCGCAGCTCGGACCATAATCCCTGGATTTCCGATGGGCGACAGGGCGTGGTGACGGCGATGGACATCACCCATGATCCCAACGGCGGTTGTGACGCCAATGCGCTGGCCGAGGCGATCCGCGCGAGCAAGGACAAGCGGGTCAAATATATCATCTGGAACCGCCGCATCGCCAGTTCCGCTCCGAAGGACGGCCAGCCGGCCTGGGCATGGCGGCCCTATTCCGGGCGCAATCCGCACAACCACCATGTCCATATCTCGGTCGGGACCGAGAAGGCGGATTATGATTCGACCGCGCCATGGGCGATCTAGGAGAAGGGAGCCTGTCATGACCGATTGGGATGCGCCGGTTCCGGCCAGCGAGGTGAAGGCCGCCATCCGCGTCGCCAATGGTGCGGCCGGGGCCGGGGGTAGCGGCGAGGTGGCTGAGAGCAGCGGCTTCACCATGTCCAGCCTCGAAGCCGGCGCCATGCCCTCGCTCGAATCCGCCGATGGCAAGTCTGCCGCCGAACGGCTCGACCTGCTGGATGCCGCGCTGGCGGACGTGGAGGACAAGGATTCCGCGGCGCAGGTCGTGCGCGGCGCGCGCGAAATATTGGAGCGGGATGGCGAGCCGCAGGACGGCTATACGATGCGCCAGTTGGTCGCGCTGGAAGCCGTCATCCAGACCGATGGTTCGGCACCAAGCCTGACGGTCAAGAACGGCTTTGTCGACGCGAAGGCGCCGGCGGTCGGCGACTGGAAGTTCGCGCTTATCAAGTTCGAAAGCCTCATCCAGCAGGTTATCTCCTGCGTCGGGCGATTGAATGTGCCGATCAATCCGGGCTTTGCCGGCACGGTGTTCGCGATCACGCCCGAACTGGTCGTGACCAACCGCCATGTGCTCGAAGCGATTGCCCGGCCCGATGATAAGGGGGGGTGGAAGCTCGAATGGCCCGACGACACAGTGATCGATTTCACCGCCGAATTCGGCGTGCCGACGCATGCAGATTATCGGGTGACCGGCGTAGAATATTTCGGGGCGGATCCGATCAATGGCACGGTCAATTTCGCGCATCTCGACATGGCGATCCTGCGTATGGTGCCGGTCGGCGACCCGAAGCCCATCGGTACCGTCACGCTCGAACAGAATCCGGGCGCGCTCTATCAGGGGCAGGGCATCTATGCGGTGGGCTTTCCCGCGCCGCCGATGAAATGGTTTGGCCCGGGCAAGCCGCCGCCGCGCTTCGAGACGGCGGATGTCGTCAACAGCGTGTTCGATCGCAAGCTCGGGGTGAAGAAGCTGGCGCCCGGCCGCGTAATGCAACTGCCTGGCCAGATGCCCGGCGACGAAGGCAAAAAATGGGCAATCGCGCATGGCTGCTCGACGCTCGCGGGAAATTCCGGATCGGCGCTGGTCGATCTGGACGATAATGGCGGGCGGGTGATCGGCCTCCATTTCGCCGGCATCTCGCGCGAGCAAAATTACGGCCATCATTTCGCCGCGTTGCACAAGATCGTGGCAAAATATGGCGCCAGCTACGCGCAGGACCAGTGAGGCGGACGGGCATTCGCTATCGCGGACGCCCGGCCGGTCTCATTTGTCGAGGAAACGGTCCGGGATGCCCGGCACGTCGAGCAGATCCAGTTCGAGCTGGGTCCAGGCGCCGTTCGCCCGCTTCACCTGCGCGCCGATGGTGAACATGCCGTAGGACACGACCTGGAAGAGCGTCGCGCGGCTGTTGCGCACGCGGTTGATGCGGATGACGCTGCGCGGATAGGTCGAGTGGAGATGGAAGATCACCGGGCCGACAAGCTCGGTACCGTCGGTGGACTCGACGAAAATATCAATGTTGAAGAGGGACTTGCTCTCGCCGGTCAGGGTGACGCCGAGGCGGCGGCCGTCGCGCTCGGGCTTACCGCCCCAGCGGTTCTTTTGCGGATCATCTTCCACCGTGATCGCCGCCGGCGAAGGCGCCCAATCCTCGCGCGAGCGGTCCTGCGGCATGTCCGCCGCGACCACCGTGCTGATGGCGGCGCGCCAGTCGTCGAAATCCTTGATCAGGGTGTGGAGGCGATCTGCGGCGGGCGAAGGCGGGGCAAGATCGAGAATTTCCGCCGCCATGCCGCGCAGATCCGAGGCTTCGTCGGCGAGCCGCATGACTTCCACCATGTCGAGCGGATTGCTCGCGTGGATCAGGTGGGCGGAACTGAACAGTTTCTTGGGCTGATAGGCGTTGACATAAGTCGCCACGCGACGCGCGGCGGCGGGCTTGTCGTCGAGCGCGGCGGCGGCGGCATAGGCCAGCGGCACGATCCAGTCCGGCTGGCGCTGGGCGAAATAGCGCGTGACGAGAATGTCGATATTCGGCGCTACGCTGACCGCGAGATGTCCGAGCGTGCGCTGCAAGGCGCCGTCGAATTCCGCGTCGGCCAGGCGAATCTTGCTCGGGCGGGATTTCGTCAGGAGCTGCAGCCGCTCGACGATCAGGTCGCGATCCTGCGGTTCGGCGAATTCGGCGATATCGAAGTCGCCCGAGGTGAGTATCTCTGCTTCCGCTCCCGACATGGTCAGCATCTGGTCGCGCGAGAGCGTCTGACGGCTCGCCGCCGACCAGAGCCGGGCGGCGGGCAGGCAGCTCTTCTCGCCGAAGATCGCCGCCACGCGCAGCGATGCCAGGTCGCAGCGTTGCGGGAGCGATCGGACATCGTCCAGATGGGCGGCAAGCTCGTCGTCCAGCGTTTCGAACAGGTGCGGGCGCAGCCGTCGCGCGGCGGCCAGATCCTGGGCGAGCCAGCTATACTGGTTCGGGCCGGCCATGTCCGGAAGCGCGGCGACCGTGCTGAGGTCCGGCGACGGCGGAGGCCGGCGCGCCTCGCGATAGCTGCGCGCGAACCGGGCGCGCTCCGCCCATGCGGGATTGGCGATGTCGGCGGGATCCGGCAGCGCGTCGTCCCAGATACCGGCCTTGATCAGGAGGGCGGCGCGCACGGCAGCTGCCTCTTTCGACAATGGTTTCGACGGCGGCTGGCGGGTGAGCGGCAGGATTTCCGGCAGGGTGCGCACATCGTCGAAGCCGCCATGATCGGCCGCGGTGCGCGCGAGATGCTCAAGCGCCTGCCAATCCGGCAGCTTCATGAGCGTGTCTGCCGGGAGGAGCGCCTGGGCGGTCTGTCCGAGCAGATAGAGGCGCTGCGGGCTGCTGCGGGGGAAGTCGTTCACCGCATCGGCCAGCCGTCGCGCGTCGTCCGGCGTCCAGTCGGCGTCGACGACGGCGGGCTCCTCATCGTCGAGCAATCGGTGATAGATCCATTCGGCGTGGCTGGCGGCGTCCCTGAACAGCCCGAAATAGCCGATCGCGGCGCGGTTCACTTCGTCGAACTTGTTGTCCTCCTGCAATCGCATCAGCGGCAATGTCTTGGCGCGCAGTTCGCGCTTGTGCCGCAGAACCTTGGTCCCGTCCTGTGACGCGCCTTCCACGATCCACACTTCGCGCGCCAGCGAGTCGAATGCGGCCTGCGCCTCCTCGGGCTTCATCCCGATCACGCCCGCCAGCAGGTCGCGGACGATCTCGACGGTGACGTTGCGCACGATGAGGCCCGGCCAGGCAAGCTTGACCGCGTCCTTGTTGACATGGGCCAGCACGCGCTGCTCGTATAGGCGGCCGACGAAGCTTGAATCCGCAGCAAAACCATGTTTGGCCATCTCTTCCGCAAGCTGCGCCCGCTTGGCCGGCTCGGTATGCGCCAGCGCATCGACGGCGACGCGAACCGAGAGCGGCTCGCGGCGTTCCGCTTCCTCCCGGACTTCCCGATCGAGGCCGACGATACAGGTGGCCCAGCGCTCGTCCCACGCATTGCCCAAGACCGCCGCGCCGCGCTTGTTGGCCATCTCGATCGCTTCGGTCACCGAGAGTGCATCGAGTACTATGGGGTGGGCCGGGCCCTTGATCGCGCTGAGGAAGCGCATGTTGCCGAGGCCAGCCCGGCCCGCCGCGACAACGCGCAATCCCGGCAATCCGGTCGGGCCGGCCAGCGCCTCGACGAAGCGATCGATCCCGTCGATCGCCACCGGCTCATATTGGGCGACTTCCAGCGTATCTAGGACGAGCAGGAAGGGGCGCCGGCCGACGCCCAGCAGATCGGTCAGCAAAGCGCGGCAGGCGGCGAAAGGCTCGCCGCGGGTGAGTGCGCCCTGCAATTCGCCCAGCAGCTGATCGCGCAGTGCGAGCAGCGGTTCGGCATGTTCGCCGAACTGGAGCGAGAGCTGGCGCAGCGTCTCGGCGAGGAGATGGCGCGGCTCGCGGGGCTGCAACGCGCTGCGATCGAAATCCAGATAGACGAAGGGGAATGGATTGACCTGATCCATGGCATGATCGAGCACGAACTTGGCCATCAGCGCCGACTTGCCGAGCCCGCCGCTCGCCTCGATCACGACGATCCCGGCATCCGACAGCCCCAAAGACTGGAGGGTCCGCTTGCCGTAGCGGCTGATCGCTTCCAGCGCCCCGTGCGATGCGATGGCATCGACATAGGCGCGCAGATTATGCTGCTGCTGGACCCGGCCGACGAACTGGTCGGTGACCGGGCTGCCGTCCCAGCCGCCCTCGGTGCCGACGAGTAGGCGCAGCGGTTCGAGCAGTTCTGCCCGCTCGAGCGCGCGGCGCGCTTCTGCGGCGGTGGGGCGCGGCAACAGATCGGGCGGCACTTCCCAGAGCCGTTCGAGCGCATCGACGGCGGCGCGCAATTCGTGCGGGGGCGCATTGGTGAGCTTGACGGGCTCGCCGGCCAGGAAGCGGCGAATCCATTTGCTGACGGGGGCGTCCGGCACATTGTCGGCCGTCAGCAGGGCGATATGCTTGTGGAGATAGGCCTTGGTCGCCGGATCGCGCAGCGCAGCGCAAAGCACATCCGCCCGCGCCTGATCGGTGAGCCGCAGACGGCTGACTCCGTCGACGAACACCGGCGCTGCGTGACGCAGCAACGCATCGGGCGCCTGCCCCGAGGGGTGGATGGCGCCGGGCATGAAATAATCGGAAATCGCCGCCTGGATCGAGGCCGCGCTGACCGGCAGTATCGGCTCAGGTTGTGGGCTTGCCTGCGGGAAATTCTTGGCGAGGTCCGATGCGGTCATCGTGTCGAATTGCGCCAGAAGCCGCTCCATAGGGGAGACGGACGGGGAATCCGCAGCTGTCATACACCCGCCGATCTGTTGGCGGACACCGTCGCGCGAAATGCGTTGGCGATCTCGAACATATATTGCTGGAATATGGGTAGGCGCTGTTCCGTCTGAACAAGCTTGTCCAGCCTTTTAAAGAAGTTCAGCGAGCCGACCACATTCGGATCATTCTCATCGAACGGATAGTTCGCCGCATTGGCAATGCCGCGCCAGCAATTGCGCAGCTCGGTCTCACCGATCTCGGCGGGGTTGAGCACTTCCTTCGAGCGCGGATCGAGGATGGCGATGAAATCGGGGATTGTCTCGATGAACAGCCAGCGGATGCGGCCGAGTTCGCTGGTGCCGCCTTCCACCGTCTGGGCGAGCCGGGCGAGCAGGTTGCTGAGCTCCTCGGTGAGCTTCTGCCCGGTGCGCAGGCGCAGGACGACCCAGATCAGTTGCCAGCGACTCCGGCTCTCGATCCCGCCATCTTCCGTCGCCAGTATCCGCTGCTGCTCCGGAGTCAGCTCGAACTTGCTGCCCTGCGCGCGCTCGACGTCGGTCGCGCTCGCGTCGAACGCGGCCTGCCCGTATTCCTGCAGCTGGCGGACATAATCGAGCAGGCTCACGCCGAACTGGCGATTGTCTGCCAGCACGCGCTCGAACCAGTCGGGGACCTCCTTCGAGGCCCAGGTCACGGTCTTCTTCGAGCCGTCGATCGCGTCCTTGTCGGGCCGCACCGGCATGTCGGCCAGCACCGAGGGGGGCAGCGCCAACTGGTCGACGATGGTCGCCATGATGTCCTCGACCTTCGTCGGGAGCGGAGCGAGGGCAGTGCCGAGTTCGACCACGGGATCGCCGCGCACGCTGAGCTTCTCGCGCAATATCTCGACCGAGAAGGCGCGCCCGGATTTGCCGATCTTGCCTTCGGCCGCGAAGATCTGGTCGACAACCGGCGCGGTGACGGACATGGCGCGGTCGATCCATTCGATCAGGAGTCGCCGGCCGAAGATGGGCTTGGAGCCGGTCTGGCTGGCGCTCCATATCTGCGCGGCAACGGGTTTCGGCGTGCTGTTGTCGATCGGCGGCAGCAGCGGCGCGATCCAGTCGAACCGGATGGCCTGGTTCCACTTGTCGAGCCCGTCCGGCCGGTAGGCGGCGTTATGCATGCCGACCAGCTCGAACTTCTCGTTGAAACAGGGCGCGCCGGACGTGCCCTTGGCCGTCTCCGTATCGTAGCGGATCCGCGTCTCCGACGGGCATTTTTCCTTGAAGCGGCCGAAGTCGATCTGCTGGCGGAACCCCATCGGATGCTGGGGGATGATGATGCGCTGATCGAGGTCCGGCCCCGTGAAGGCGCTCGCGCTGAACCAGCCGCGGCGGCTGCCGCCATTATTGTAGCGACTTTCCGAGCCGACCGGCTCGGCCAGCTTGATTACCGCGAAATCCAGTTTCTCCTTCAGTTGCTCGATTTGTTCCGCATTCGGATTGGCGATACAGCCGTCGTTCGGCATCACGTCCCGTGCCTGCAGCAACTCCTGCCAGTTGGGCGCGAACATCACCTTGCGGGCGGTCGCCGGGATATCCTTGATGTCGTTGAGCGCAGGCCCGGTGACATGATCGAACACGGCGCAATAACTCTCGTAGACGCCACCGCCGGCGCCTCTAAGGCCGAAGTCGACGACATGTCTGGCGGTCAATATGCTGTCGGGCCCGATCAGGAAACCGGTACCGAGCGAGGCGGTGCCCAGACGGCCTGGCGCGAAGACCATGCAGATGCGCGGCTCGCACTCGACGAGAAATTCGCGCAGCTTGGACTGCTGCAGCATAAGCGCGCGATAGGCCAAGGCCGCCTGCTGATTATCCTGGGTGCCGTCCTTGGCGAAGGGCACGAATTTGGCGGCGACCAGATCGTCGCTGCCCATCTTGCGATAGAGGGTATTGGCGAGCGACGAAATCACGCCGCGCGCCTCGAACGCATCGACGATCCGCTGCGCCAGTTCGAGTTTCTGCGCCTTGTGCCCGGTAAGTTCGTTGCGCCAGTTCTTGACGTCCAGCTTCACGTCCGGATCGTTCAGTTCGAACAGCACGAAGGGTGGGACATATTCCGCGATAAGCTTCGCGAGCGCATTTGCTTCTTTACTCATGGTCAGAAATCCCCGCTCACCGACCCGAGCGCAAATCTTATAGATTTATAAGTCGAGTAGAACGTAAAGCCTCGTCTCTGTCAAGTAATCGGCCTGCATGTCGACGATGCGGACCGACCACTGAGTTGTCGGGCTTGGCCTGGAACCTGCCGCTGTACTCGTCGCGCGGGAACGGCAGAATTGTCCCAACCCCGGTCATAGGCAGAAGGTCCGCTGACGGGCTCACTGATTTCCCAGTCGAACGGCGAGGTTGGGCGCGTAGCCGCTGGGCCGCTTACGCCAGCTCCGCCGCACAGCTCTGGCCGGCTACAGACCGGCCGCTTTCAGCAAACGATCCAATGAGCTGGACGTTCGGTGACGCTCGGTCGCACCGCGCTTCTACTGTCCTCGCTACTTTCATTTTTATGACCCTTTTCCGAGCTTGGTTTCGCCATTTTCCCCGACATCTTCGCCGCCTTCTTGGCGGCTTTCGCGGCTTTGGCCGCCCCGGTGTCGATACCGCGCTGGGTCAGATCTATCCCGATGACGCGTATGTCCTCAACGTCGGGGTAGTCGTTGAAGATGAGCGTCCAGTGTCGCTGGAGATCATCGGCCAGCATCTCGAACGTGTCGGCCCGTCAGTCCACCGAGTCATTGTCGATTTTGCCGCTGTTCATAGCGCACCGCTTCTCTGACTCCCCATTCATTCTGCCCGCCGGTAACTTCTGAAGCTCCTGGAAAACAGGGGAGTCTTCTCGCCGAAACTTTTCTAACCTCCCCTCAAGTCCCGCATTTGCGCGGCTGCTATCAGTGTCTCGTCACATCAAGACACGGAGGTAAACACAGGTGACCGCATAAATCCGAATTCTCCTGGCCTTGAAGAGGCAAAGCCTGGGACATTCGCGACTGTCGAGTTCGAAGCACTGTTTGAACAAACGCCGGCACTCGCATTACCGCCTGGGCTGAAGCCGGGTTCCGCCAAGGGCACCATGTTCATCACGCTCGAGGATGAGACCGATGTCGCCAATATCGTCGTCTGGCCCAATCTCTTCGAGAAGCATCGGCGCGTGGTGCTGGGCGCCTCAATGATGGGCGTGCGCGGTCAGGTCCAGAAGGAGGGCGAGGTCATCCATCTCATCGCCCAGCGGCTCGACGATCTCTCGCCTCTCCTCGCCAGCGTCGGCCAGCGAGCGGATGTCGCCAGCATCTATCAGGTCAGCCGCGCCGATATCGTCAAAAGCGCCATGGCGCCCGATCCGCGCGATGCGGCGAACAGGCCGCTCGGGCGCGGGGCCCGCGATCTTTACGATCCTGATCTGCGCCTGGGCTCGGGCATCATTCCGGGCCAGCCGACAGAGGGCATCAAGATCAAGACACGGGATTTTCGCTGAAAGGCGGCAAGCCGCCGATACGGCTCAGGCCGGCTCGATCTGCTCGACATCGAGCATGTCGAAATCGGATCTCGTTCCCACGACCCGGACCTTCTGGCCAAGAAGATGCCGGCAGGATCCGGGGCAATCGAGCCGCCATTCCCCGCCATCGGAGACACGCAGCACGGTATAGGGATCGCCGCCAAGCAGGATGCCGAACAGTTCGTGCCGCGTGCCGCGTGGCATGTCATTTGTGCCTTGGAGGCTTGCGGGGAGTTTGAGCCTGAGACGGGTTCTGGTCCTGCGGATTCTCGAACACCCAGTTGAGATAGGCGGCGATGCGGATACCACCGCGCTTGAGCCGATCATCAAGCTCGACCCGGTGCTGATAGGCATAGTCCCAGGACAGGCTGGTATCGGTGGGATAGATGGTCTTGCGCAGCGCGATGCTCTCGCGGATCCACGTACCGGGATCGCGATCATTCCAGGCAATGATCTGTTGCGGCGTGATCGCGCGCGACAGCCAGTCGGCGAGTTCCGAATAGGACAGCGACCGCTGCTCGATCATCGCGCTGTCCCAGACCGAATGGAGATTGGTCGAGCGAACGAACCAGCTCACCTTCATGTCATTGCCACCCCGGTCGTTGCCGCCGCCGGCATGAAGCGGCTGATGCAGGTCGCCGATGATATGGACGATAAAGCGCAGGGCCAGGCGCTTGTCGTCGATCGAGGCGGCGGGATTGCGCAGCGTCGCCGTGAAGCGGTCAAGCGCGCTCATCGCGTCGCCTTCGGGCGGCGCGTCTGCGCTCGTATAGGCGTCGCCCTCGCGCACGGTCACATAATGCCATGGGCTGGCCTGCTTTTGCCAGAAATCGGCAGGGTCGGATTTCATGTCGTCGGGCTAGGTCGCCGCCTCAGCGAGATCCTCCTCGCCCAGGAGAAGCTGGACGTTAGCACGGGCCAGGCCGCTCAGATTGCGGTCCGCGATGGCGCCGGTCACCCGGTGGCCGATGGGTCCCCAGGCAAAAGCAGGTGACGTCATCGAGAGGATAATGGCGGTTAGGATAAGTTTGCGCATGGAGGCACCATTAGCATCTGTCCGCACGCGATCCAGCGATTGCCTTAATCGTCGAACCTCTTCGCTGCTGCCAAGATGCGGTCGCGTTCCAACGCTGATCGACATTTTAATCGGCGGCTCGATGCAACCAGTCAGATAATCAGCATTCAATGTCCGCCTTCAGGGGCAGTATCAGATGCACGAATGGATGCGGAGAGCGCATTGCAGGCGAGCCGCTCCCTCCATCGCCCGAAATCAACTGGGGGCAAATGCTGACGCTGAGTATGATGTACCGGGAATGTCGGAAGATTGTGAGGTCAAGCTCCATAGGGGGCACTCCCGCATCTGGCCCATCCTGCTCTCAAAGAGTCATTTTCAAAAACCACTCAACCCATTGTTAATAAGGTTAATTTACCTCACCCACTC
Organism: Sphingobium sp. MP9-4; assembly: GCF_005281675.1. Classification (NCBI taxonomy): domain Bacteria; kingdom Pseudomonadati; phylum Pseudomonadota; class Alphaproteobacteria; order Sphingomonadales; family Sphingobiaceae; genus Sphingobium; species Sphingobium sp. MP9-4. The sequence goes on from NZ_LUFI01000063.1 coordinate 32,729, forward strand.
CTCCATGGGATCTGATAAATGCGAACACTTGATGACCTGACCGACGCAGCGAGAAGAATAGATCCGACCCGCTTTTCATTAGATGATATTCCAGCGCTGGAAAATTTTGTTGGTACACCCGTCAGCACGGAGGGCGCTGGCGATGTCAATCGGCGTGCAAACGGGACCCCCGATCGGCGCGCAAAAGGGACCCCTTTTCAAGGATGGCAGGAAGGTCGAGGAACGCGCCTTGCGCAGCGCGCGGCGTAGGGAGGGCGGAGCCC
>NZ_LUFI01000064.1:0-32359 GCF_005281675.1 Sphingobium sp. MP9-4
CTCCTGCTCCTTCAAGATCGCGATGATCTGCTCTTCGCTGAACCTGCTGCGCTTCATCTTCGTCCGACTCCTTTACGTCGGACTCTACTCAAAATCGGTCACATTTCAGGGGAACACGTCAGGTTGCCCCAAAGACTGGCGGCGCGTCCCCACCCGCTATGACCGGTGCCCCCACGTCTTCCGATCCATCGTTTGCGCGCACTGCCACAGTCTTGTTCAGGTCATGGGCCTGTCCCTGATGAAATGATATCGGCCTGAACCCACCTCGATCGTCACGCCTTCGGGTGTCGTGGCATGGACGGGGATATCGGGATGCTCCTCGACTGCCCGGCTGCCTTCGCGCCAGACTCTGGCCGGAAGGCTGATCCGCGCCGTGCAATTGGCAGGCACGCTCAGCGTCAGGTGCGACAGGTCGCCGACATCGCCATTCCATCTTTCCCAGACGGTGGTGGCGCCGACACTGGGCATATAGCCCCAGGAGGGATAGCGGGTCTGCAGCAGCAGGCCGATCACCTCGTCCCGTACGCCCGCATCGGCGAGCACGTCGAGCAGATAGGGCGTACCGAGGAAGCCGGTGGACAGCGTCATGCCGCGCGCGCGAATATCCTGGGCCAGAATTTGTGCCGCCTGCACCTGCTGGTCCGCCGGCACCAGCCCCATATGCAGCGCCAGCACCTGGCTGCACTGGCTGCCATTGCCGGCCTTGCCTGCACCGTCCAGCAGCTCGGCCGCAAGGGCCGTGCCGCTCGCCGCGCGCAGCGCTTTATAGTGGGCGGCGTCGGCGGCGCGGCCAGTCGCCTGGGCCATCTCGGCCATCCATTGCTCCATCGCGGCCCAATTCTCGTCGATCACGGCGGTACCGCCATAATGGCGCCACAGCCCATGGGGCAGGATGATGCCGGCCTCGCTCCAGCCGGCGGTCACGACATCGGGGAAGGAGAGCGGCTGCGGCACGACGATCGGATAGGCGTCATCGGGGTGCTGCGCAGCGCGTGCCTCCAGCAGGAAGCGGCGGATGAAGGGATCGACCTCCATGTTGAAGGCGGCGGTATCCAGAAAACCTGGATGTCGCTCATCCATCCCATGCGCTCGTCGCGCTGCGGACAGTCGGTCGGCACGGCGAAGAAATTGGAGCGCTGGCTCCGCAGGGCATTGTCCGAGATCTGCTAGAGCGGGGGGAGGCCAGCTGTATCTCGCCGGTTTCACGGCAATTGCTAGGGACGACGACGGCCGCGATATCGTCGAGCGTCGGCCTGCCGGAATAGCCCTCCACCTCGACATAGCGGAAGCCATGATAGGTGAAGCGGGGTTCGAAATGCTCGCCGGCGGGATCGCCGCGCAGGATCACATGGTCGGTGCATGCGGTGCGGCGCAGATTGGACTGGTCGGCGGTGCCATCGGGGTTCAGCAATTCGGCAAAGCGCAGGCTGATCTGCTGGCCCAGGCATTGTCCGGGGCGATGTGGCTCAATGGCCGCGCTCGTCCGGCGCAGTATCAAGGGCGTGGGCGGCCATGTCGAAACAAGCCTGCTGGAGGCGATGGTCGATTTCCAGTTCGAGGTGCTGACTACCCATCTCAACGATGGCGGCCGTCCGCCGCAGCGGGCGCGGGTCCGCAATGCCCATGCCTATCTCGGCGCGCGCCATGGCGTCTATCGCACTGCCGGTGCCTCGGCAGCGCCCCATGTCGACGAACATGGCGCCCGGATACGCGCCGAATTTGGCTAGGCCCTTTCGCCGCGCACCTTGACGGTGCCGAATATCCCCATCTTGCACTTGCCGGTTACGCTGTCGCCATCGAACATCAGGGCATATTTGAGGGTGATCGCCATCGGCTTTGTCACCTTCATCTCCCATGCCACCTGATTGCCGGCGATCGTGCCGGCAAATTCCTGCGATCCCTGATCCGCCTCCAGCCGCCCCGTCACCCGGTCGCCCGTAACCTCGAAATGCGCCACCATCGGCTGCGGCCCCATCGGCGTCGCCAGCACCAGCTTCCATGCGCCGCCGATGCCCACCGGGGCGGCCGGCACGACAGGCGGGGGAGAGGGGGCTGCCGGGGCAGGGACATCGACCTCCGGCGCCAGATGATCGGGATGGAAGCGACTGACCGGACGTTCGGGCCAGGGCTGCCCTTCGATCACGGTCATCAGCTTGTCCGGCGTCAGCGGCAGGTCCACCGGTACCTCGCCAAACGGCGCCAGCGCATCGGCGATCGCATTGACCAGGGTCGGCGGGCCGATGATGCAGCCGCCCTCGCCAACGCCGCGAAAGCCGCCTTCGGCCTGTGACGGCGTATCGGCATGGACATATTCGAAATCGGGCACGTCAAAGATCGTCGGCAGCGCATAATCCTTGAAGGTCGCCGCCGTCGGATTGCCCTGCGCATCGCGGGCGGCCTCCTCCAGCAGCACGCTGCCGATCGCCTGGGCCAGGCCGCCGGCAATCTGCCCCTCTACCACCGCCGGATTGATCATCACCCCGCAATCCTCGCTGCTGACCCAGCGCCGGATGCTGACGAAGCCGGTGTCGGCATCGACCTCGACGATGCAGGCATGGGCCGCGCTGGTGAAGGTCATGGGCGGCGGATCATAGCGATATTGCGCTTCCAGCCCCGTCTCCATGCCCGGCGGCAATCGCCCCGGTTCGCCATAGGCGATCTCGGCAATCTCGCGCAGCGTCCGCCGCATCTCCGGCGCACCGGCGACATGGACCACCCCGTCGGCCAGGCTGATCGCCTCCGGACTGGCGTTGAGCAGATGGGCGGCCACCACCTTCACCTTGTCGGCGAGCAGGCGCCCGGCCCGGATCGCCGCGCCGCCGCCTATCACCCCCTGCCGGCTGCCGCCCGCGCCGGGGCCAAAGCCGCCGCGCGAACTGTCGCCGTCGAAGATGGTGACGTCCTCGATTGGCACGCCCAACTGATCGGCAATGCACTGCGCCATCGTCGTCTGGGTGCCATGGCCCTGCGAATGGACGCTCATCACGGCGACCACCCGTCCGGTCGGTTCGATCCGCAACTGCGCCAGTTCGCCGGTCATCACTGCGATGCTGCCGGCCGCGCCGGTCGGCTCGATATAGGCGGCTAGGCCCAGGCCCAGATAGCGCCCCTGCGCCCGCGCCGCCGCCTGCTCCGCGCGGAAGGCGGGCACGTCCACCACCTCCAGCAGCTTTTCCAGGCATTGCGCCGGCGTGATATCCTCGCGCGGGATGCCGAGCGGCGTGACCGACGGCTGGTCGGCGGCGGTGCAGAGGTTGCGACGGCGTAGCTCCACCGGATCGATGCCGATCTGCCGCGCCGCTCGGTCGAGCAAGGTCTCGCGCGCCAGCGTCTCGATCGCCCAGGGGCCGCGATAGGCGGCCAGCCCCGGCGTGTTGCTGTACCAGCCGCGCGACACGAAGCTGTAGGCGGGGATATTATAGGCCGCCCACAGGAACATATGGACCGCGATATTGGCGTCCGCCCCCATCGGATAGGCGCCGTTGTTGAGCGCATAATCGGCATGGCTGGCGATCAGCCGCCCGTCCGTGTCGAAGGCGGCGCGCAGCGTCATTTCCTGCTCGCGCGCCTGGTTGGCGGCGGTCAGATTCTCGATCCGGTCCTCGATCCACTTGACCGGCCGGCGCAGCAGCATGGCGGCAAGGATGGCGGACACCTCCTCCATCCAGGGATGATTCTTGAGGCCGAAGGAGCCGCCGACATCCTTGGCCACCACCCGCACGCTCAGCCCCGGCCGGTCGAGCGCCAAGGTCAGCCAGCGCGCCACCAGCTGCGGACCGGCGCAGGTGATATGGACCAGCAATTCGCTCTCGCCCTGCAGGCTCGCCACCACGCCGCGCGTTTCCATCGGCGACTGGGCGATGCGCTGATGGCGGATCGACTGGCTGACCAGATGCGGCGCGCCCGCCAGCCGGGCTTCCAGCGTGGCATCGGCTTCCTCCTCGCCCATCAGCGCGGCGACATTGTCGTCGGTGTCGGGATGCACCCTGGGGCCAAGGCGCGCATCGTCCAGCGTGACGACCGCCGCTTCCTCGGCATAATCGACCACCACCAGGCTGGCGGCATCCTCGGCCAGATAGCGGTCGTCGGCGATCACCAGCGCGACCGGATGACCGACATAGGCGACCCGTCCGTCCGCCAGCGGCGTCATCGCCACCTCCACCGGGCCAAGGAAGAAACTCAGCATGGTGACGCCGAACGGCGCCAGATCCGCCTGGGTCAGCACCGCATGGACGCCGGGCTGGGCACGCGCGACGTCGGTATCGATCGACCGGATCGTGCCGCGCGCAATCGGGCTGCGGACGAAGGCGGCGTGCAGCATGCCGGGCAGGATGATATCGTCGACGAAGCTGCCGCGCCCGGTCAGCAGCCGGCCATCCTCCTTGCGCGGCACGCGCTGGCCGATGAAGCGCTGCGCGGAAATCGGCGGCGCGTTCATGGCGCACCATCCTCCGCCGCCAGTTGCCGGATCGCGCGGCGTATCCCCTGATAGCCGGTGCAGCGGCACAGATGGCCGGACATGGCCTCGGTCATCGCCTCTTCGTCGGGGCGAGAGTCATCCGCACGGAGCGCGGCCAGGGTCATGACGATGCCGGGCGTGCAGAAACCGCATTGCAGGCCATGGCAGTCCTTGAGCGCCTGCTGCACCGGATGGAGCGTGCCGTCGGCCGCCGCCAGCCCCTCGACCGTGGTCAGGCTGCATCCATCGGCCTGCACCGCCAGCATCAGGCAGGACCGCACCGCGCGCCCGTCTACGATCACCGTGCAGGCGCCGCACACCCCCTGTTCGCAGCCGACATGCACGCCGGTATAGCCTGCCGCCTCGCGCAGCCAGTCGCTCAGCATCAGCCGCCCGTCCACCAGCCCGCGATGCTGCTGGCCGTTTACCATCATCGAAATGCGATGCTCGCTCATGCCGCGAGCCTCCGGTCGAGCGCCTGCGCCAGACTGCTGGCAAAGATGCGCCGGCCGACGCTGCGTCGATAGGCGGCGCTGGCATGGCCGTCGTCAAACGGCGCGCTGTCGGCGATCGCCAGATCGGCAATGGCCTGCGCATCGATCCGGTCGATCGCCTGGCCGACCAGCGCCTGCTCCGCCTGCCGCGCGCGCATCGGTGTCGGCCCCATGCCGAACCAGGCGATGCCGGCCCGTTCGATCCGGCCTTCCGCGATCGCCAGCGCGCCGACCAGCCCGACCAGCGCGAAATCGCCGGGCCGCCGTGCCACTTCGCGGAACAGCGGCACCGCATCCGCCGGCCAGGCCGGATAATCGATCGCCACCAGCATCTCGTCCGGCGCGATCGCGGTCGCATAGGGACCAAGATAGAGGGCGTCGGCGGCCATGGTCCGCGCGCCGCGCACCGATCGCAGGGTCATGGAGGCCCCCAGCGCCACCGCCGTCGCCGGCATCTCGGCCGCCGGTTCACCAGCGCGATCGATCCGCCGATCGTCCCGCGATTGCGGGTCTGGTGATGGCCGACATGGGCCAGCGCCGTGACGAAGACCGGCAAGGCCTGCGCCAGCAGGGGATGGACCAGCGCATCGGCCTGCCGGGTCGCCGCGCCGATCCGCAGGCCGCCGGCGTGGGCGGCGATGCCCTGCAATTCGGGCAGATGGCCGATGTCGATCAGGATGAAGGGCTGGCTCATGCGCAGCGCCAGCAACGGCATCAGCGTCTGGCCGCCCGCCAGCAATTGTGCGCCGCCGCCGGCCTCGGCAAGCAGCGCGCAGCCATGGTCGATGCTGGTGGCGCGGACATAGTCGAACGGCGCGGGCTTCATCGCCGCCCCCTGCGCCCGGCCTCGAACCCGGCCAGCGCCGTCACCGCCAGCAACAGGCCGATCGCTACCATGCCGGTGCCCGCCACGCCGCTGCGCTCCAGCAGCACCCCGGTCGCCAGCGCCAGCAAAAGCGCGATGATCCAGCCCCAGGGATGGCCGCCCGCCGATGGAGCGGCCAGCACCGGCGCCGTCACCGCCGCGACCGGACCATCCTCCGCCGGCGCGCCTGCGCCGCTGACCACTGCGTTGAAGTTGCGAAAAAATTGTCCCGCAAGCTGCTTCGCCGTCGCGTCGATGATCGGCCCGCCCAGTTGCGCCAGCCGGCCGCCGACCTCGGCCTCCACCGCATAGGACAGGCGCGTGGCCCGGCCATCGTCGGCCAGCGTCACCTTCGCGCCACCTCTTGCATGCCCCACCGTGCCGCCCTGGCCCTCACCGCTGATGCGATAACCATTGGGGGCGTCGATCTCCGACAGGGTGACGGTGCCGGCAAAGCGCGCGCCGATCGGCCCGATCTTCACCGCGATCTCGGCCCGCAACCGGTCCTCGCCGTCACGCTCCAGCGACTGGCAGCCGGGAATGCACTGGCGCAGCACCGCCGGATCATTGAGCGCCTGCCATACCGCGTCGCGCGGTGCGGCGATCCGCTCCTCGCCGGTCATCCGCATCAGAAGCGCGCCGCCGTCGGCGTATCGGTATCGGGCTTGCGCGTGCCCAGCGCCTCGCGCGCGGTGGCGCGCAGATAGGACCAGATATTGTGGATCTGCGCCTTGCCCAGCGGGAAGCGCGGCATGCCCCGTTCGGCCAGCGCGCCTTCCTGCACCACCTGGTAGAAATTCTCCTCCGACAGCGACAGGGCGGATTCGCGCAGGTCCGGTCCCGGCGCGCCGGCCCCCTTGAACGCCATGCCGTGGCAGGCGCCGCAGATGAAGCCCATTTCCTTGCCCGCGGCCACCGCCTTTTCGTCCAGCACGATGCCGGGATCGTCGAGCGCATGGACCGCCATGTCGCGCGGGGGCGATGGCGCCAGCCGCGCCTTGCCGCCGATCGCGAAGCTCAGCAGCCGGCGGGGCTGGGCGCCATATTTCCAGCCGACATTCAATATCTCGCTGGCCGCCGCCGTGGTGCCCCCCCAGCCGACCAGCAGCGACACATATTGGGTGTCTCCGATGGCATAGCTCATCGGCGCGCCGATAATCCCCAGACCCGCATCGAAGCGCCACATTTCCTTGCCGCTCGCCGCGTCATGCGCGCGGACATAGCCGTCGGCCGTGCCCTGGAACACCAGCCCGCCCGCCGTCGCCAGCGTCCCGCCATTCCACAGATGGGGCCGCGTCATGCGCCAGCGCGCCTTCTGCGCCACCGGATCCCAGGCGAGCAGTGCCCCGGTCAGGTCGTCCTTGTCGCGCTTTTGCGTGATGAAGCTGGCGCTGGCCCCGGTGATGCTGGCCAGGAACCCCTTGTCCGCCTTCGCGTAGCGGGCGCTGGCCTGCATATAGGGGATATAGGCCAGACCCGTCTGCGGGCTGTAGCTCATCGCCTGCCAGTTATGGCTGCCCAATGTACTGGGATAGATGTCGACCGGCCCCTCCTGATAATGGACGTTGGCGGTCTCCACCGGGCGTCCCGTGGTCATGTCGATATGGCTGGCCCAGCTCACCTTGCCGACCTTCTCGGCGGAGATCAGCTTGCCGATCTCGCGGTCCAGCACATAGAAGAAGCCGTTGGTCGGCTGCTGCATCAGCACTTTGCGCGGCCGGCCGTCGATCGTCACGGTCGCGGCGATCATGTTGGCAGTCGCCTTGTAATCCCAGCTTTCGCGGGGGTTCTGCTGATAATGCCAGAGATATTTACCGCTATCGGCGTCCAGCGCGACGATCGAGGCGACGAACAGATTGTCGCCGCCGCCCGGACTGCGCTTTTCCGGGTCATAAGGGCCGGCATTGCCGACGCCCAGATAGATGCGATTGAGCTCCGGGTCGAAGGTCATGCCGTTCCACACTGTGCCGCCGGTGCCGGTCTTCCAATAGGAACCGTTCCAGCTCCTGGCCGCCATTTCCATCACCGGGTCGCCGGCATTCTGCTCCGGGCTGCCCGGCACCGTCCAGAAGCGCCAGACCTGTGCCCCCGTCTTCTGGTCATAGGCGGTGACGAAGCCGCGCTGGCCGATGTCGGCGCCGCCATTGCCGATGATGACCTTGCCGTTGAAGGTGCGCGGCGCGCCGGTCAGGCTGTGCATGGTGCCGGGTGGCAGGGTGTTGACGCTCCAGGCGACCGCGCCGGTTTTCGCATCCAGCGCGATCAGCCGGCCGTCCAGCACGCCGATGAAGATGCGGCCGTTGTCGTAAGCGACGCCGCGATTGACGCCCATGCCCATCGCCTGCCGGGTCGGACTGACCTTCCAGATTTCCGGATCATATTTCCAGATCAGCCTGCCGCTCGCCCCGTCGACGGCATAGACCGCGCCATAGCTGCCGCTGAAATAGAGGATGCCGTTCACCGCCAGCGGGGTCGCTTCCAGCGATACCTCGCCCTCCAGGTCGAGCGACCAGGCCAGGCCCAGCTTGCGGATATTGGCGGTGTTGATCGCGCTCAGCTGGCTATAGCCGCTCTCGTCGGCGCTGCCGCCGACGCCCGGCCAGTCGGCCCCCGTGCCGGTCTGCACCGCCTGCTGCGCCACCAGTCCCGCGGCCGACGCCGCCAGCGCCAGTCCCGCCACCGTCCGCACCAGAAACAGCCCGCGCGTCCCCAGCATCCGCTCTCTCCCGTCCTGCCCGCTTGCCGCGAAGCCCGTTTGACTGAACAGGTGTTTAGTTTTTGTCGCTCAGCCGGTCAAGCAGGCGCAGGCCATCGCCCGCGGGCATCGCCCCGGTGCTGTCATCATCGCTGTCAATTTTGCCCTGTCGGGATCAGTCCGCGCCGGGGGCGAAGCGGGCGCGGGTCGATTGCGCCGCCTTGCGCGCTTCCTCGACCGCGGCCTCCTCGGTCGCGAACAGCAGATGGTCGATCACCGCCGCCAGATGGCCGCGCATCGCCGCCCGCGCGGCTGCCGGATCGCGCGCCCGGATCGCCTGGGCGATGACGCGATGCTCCTCGACCACCGGCGTCACCTTGGCGGCACGGGCCTTGGCCAGCAGCAGCCGCGATTCCGGTGCGCTCGCCCGCATTTCCCACAGCCGCGCGACACTGTCGACCAGCGCTGCGTTGCGCGTCGCCTGCGCGATCAGCATGTGAAATTGCTGGTCGACGGCATAGGCATCGCCATCGCGCAGATTCTCGCTGGCGATTTGTTCGACCAGCCGGTCCAGTTCGTCCAGCTCGTCCGGTCGGGCATGCAGTGCCGCCAGCGCCGCGGCCTCGCCCTCGATCGCCAGTCGCGCCTCCATCAGTTCGAAGGCGGTGATGCTGAACCGCGGCGCCTCGGCCGCCTGGCGATCGGCGCCGGGTATCCGCACCACATAGGCACCCGATCCGACCCGCACCTCGACCAGTCCCTGCACCTCCAGCGCGATGATCGCCTCGCGCACGGTCGGCCGGCTGACATCATGCTCGATCGCCAGTTCGCGCTCGGGCGGCAGCCGGTCGCCCACGGCATAGCGGCCACCCGCCAGGTCCGCGAGCAACCGCCGGGCCAGTTGCTGATAAAGGCGGCTGCCATCGCCGACGTCCGGCAGGGTCTGGGAAGAACTGGTCATGTCAGCCCCTCTCATGCGCTACTCTGTCCGGCTTTTGAAGCCCCTCAGCCGGGTTCAACTGGGTAAGGCGATCATCGATATCTGCCGGCCATAATCGCTTTCCTGCGCATGGCAGGACCGGCGATAGCTGAAGAAGCGATCGGCCTGGCTATAGGTGTCCTCGTCCAGCAGGCTGATCCGCCCGATCCCCGCCGCCTGCAGCCGCGACGCGACATAGGCGGCGATGTCGAACTGGCAGTGGCCGGCCCGCCCGGCGCTGAAGAATCGCGCATTGTCCGCGTCGTCCCGCTCGAACCGCTCGGCAAAGTCCAAAGTCACCTCGTAGGAAGCGCGCCCGATGCAGGGGCCGATGGCGCAGGCAATGCCCGCGCGCGTCGCGCCCAGCATCTCCATCGCCGCGATCGTCCGGTCGGTGACGCCGCTGATCGCGCCCTTCCAGCCGGCATGGGCCGCGCCGATCACGCCGGCTTCCCTGTCGGCAAACAGCACCGGCACGCAGTCGGCGGTCAATATGCCCAGGATCAGCCCCGGCGTGCGGGTGACCATCGCATCCGCCTCGGGCCGTTCATCCTCGGCGATCGGCGCGGTCACGGTCACGACATCGGGCGAATGGACCTGCCGCACCGTCACCAGCGTGGCGCCGGGCAGCAGCGCGTCACGCGCCAGATCGCGGTTGCGCAGGATCGCCAGCCGGTCATCCTCCGACCCCAGCCCGACATTCAAACCGGCGCACACCCCGGTCGATACGCCCCCCTGTCGTCCGGCAAAGCCATGCGGGACATCGCCCAGCGCGGGCGCCCGCAGCAACTCGATCATAAAATTTCCTTCGCGCGTTCAGTGAAGAAGCATGTCTCAGAAGCGCAACATACTTGCGCATGGCGGATTAGGCGATAGTCTCCCGTCCCACAGAAAAGGGGGGGCGGCTAACGCGTCGCCCGGGCAGAAGACTCCAATAAAGGGTTTCATTGATGATTTTCGGGCGCGTTAAGCCTCTCGACGCCATATTGGCGACGGCAGAGAAAAAATCACTGCATCGCTCACTGGGCGCATTCCAACTCACCATGCTGGGCATCGGCGCCGTCATCGGCACCGGCATTTTCGTGCTGACGGCCGAAGCCGCGCAAAAGGCGGGGCCGGGCATGATGCTCTCCTTCGTCATTGCCGGCTTCGTCTGCGCGGTCGCCGCGCTCTGCTACGCCGAAATGGCCGCCATGGTCCCGGTCTCGGGTTCGGCCTATACCTACAGCTATGCGGTGATGGGCGAACTCATCGCCTGGATGGTCGGCTGGGCGCTGATCCTCGAATATGCGGTCGCCGCCGGCGCCGTGTCGGTGGGCTGGTCCGGCTATGTGGTCGGCCTGATCGAACATACCTTCCATCTCGACATACCCGATCTGCTGACGCGCGGGCCGTTCGATGGCGGCATGGTCAACCTGCCGGCGATGCTGATCGCGTCGCTCGTCACCTGGCTGCTGGTCATCGGCACCAAGGAAAGCGCCACCGTCAACGCGGTGCTGGTCGCGATCAAGGTGTCGGCGCTGACCCTGTTCATCGTCCTGTCGGTGCCGGTCATGAACATGAAGGGCTTCACCCCGTTCATGCCGCTCGGCTTCTCGGGCGTGTCGGCCGCCGCCGCCTCGATCTTCTTCGCCTATGTCGGCTTCGACGCGGTTTCGACCGCAGCGGAGGAAACCAAGAATCCGCAGCGCAACATGCCGATCGGCCTCATTGGCTCGCTCGCCATCTGCACCATCTTCTACATGCTGGTGGCCGCCGGCGTGATCGGCACCGTCGGTGCGCAGCCGGTCTATGGCCCGGCCGGCGAAGTGCTGGCTCCCGGCTCGACCGCTTTGTCGCAGCAGTGCGCCGCGCTGGCCGCTGCCGGCACCGAAGCCGTCACCTGCTCGAAGGAAGCGCTGGCCTGGACCCTGCGTGAAATCGGCTGGCCCCAGATCGGCAACCTGCTCGGCCTCGCCGCCGGCCTGGCCCTGCCTTCGGTCATCCTGATGATGATGTTCGGCCAGACCCGCATCTTCTTCGTCATGAGCCGCGACGGCCTGCTGCCGGAACTCTTCTCGAAGGTGCATCCGACCTACAAGACGCCGCACGTCATCACCATCCTGACCGGCATCTTCGTGGCGCTGTTCGCCGCCTTCTTCCCGGTCGGCATTCTGGCGGACATCTCCAACTCGGGCACGCTCTTCGCCTTCGCCGCCGTGTCGATCGCGGTGATGCGCTTGCGCAAGACCGATGCGGACCGCAAGCGTCCGTTCCGCACCCCGGCCATCTACATCACCGCGCCGATCGCCATCGCCGGCTGCGCCTATCTCTTCTGGAGCCTGGGCGTTGAAACCAAGCTGATGTTCGTCGGCTGGGCGACGCTCGGCCTGATCGTCTATTTCGCCTATAGCCGCAGCCGCAGCCATGTCGGCCGGGGCGTGGTCGATGTGGCAGAGGCTGGCGCGGGCATCCCGCCTCAGCCGGTGCCGCCGCTGCCGGGCGCGCACACGCCGGGCGGCCAGGACGCCTGATCGGCCTGACGATCGATGGAAGGAAGGGGCGGGAAACCGCCCCTTTTTTCTTGGGTGCCGCTGCCGGCCCGACCCCTGCGACCTTTTGTCTTGGTGACAGGGGGCAGGGGCCGGGCTAGGCCGTCCTCATGGGGAGCCTGCGCGCCTATCTTCAGCAGCATCGGGGGCAAGCGCTGGCGCTTGTCCTGCTGGCGCTGTGCATGAAGGCCTTGCTGCCCGGCGGCTTCATGCTGGCGCAGCAGCAGCGCACCCTGGTCATCCAGTTCTGCCATGATGCTGCGATCGGCAGTACTGCCTCGCAACTGATCGTCCCGTTGCAGGCCGATCCCGATCATCAGCCGGCCGATGCCGCCAAGCGCACATGTCCCTATGGCGCGCTCTCGATGGTTTCGCTCGGCGGCGCCGATCCGCTGATCCTGGTGCTGGCGCTCGCCTTCGTGCTGCTGCTCGGCTTCGCGCCGGTGCGGCCGCCTGCGCTTGTGCGCATCGGCCATCTGCGTCCCCCTTTGCGCGGACCACCCGCCTGATCCGACCATGGCCGTGCCGCCGCGCGGCCTTTCTTTCAGATCAAGCGCCCCTGCCGGGAAGGCAGGCGCGCGCAAACAGGGTTTCCGATGAAGACATCTCTCGTCGCAATCGCCGCATCGCTGGCATTGCTCCCCACCCATGTCGCCGCGCAGGACAGCCTGCCGGCCGATACCCCCATCGCCGATGACGCGGCCCCGCCGCTCCAGACCCGCTTCGACGCGGCTGCGCTCGATATCGGCAGCGCGCCGCTCAACGGCGCCCGGCTCGGCAGCGGCACATTGCGCCGTCGCGCCCTGTCGAGCAGCGATACCGCAGCCATCCTTGCCAGTCTGCCCGGCGTCGCGGCCAATGGCGGCGGCGGCTTTTCCTCCATGCCGGCGCTGCGCGGCCTGACCGAACAGCGGATTCGCATCACGCTTGACGGCATCCCGGTCGACATTGCCTGTCCCAACGACATGAATACGCCGCTTTCCTATACCGATCCGCAGACGGTCGGCAGCATCGCGGTGGTGCCGGGCGTCTCGCCGGTCAGCATGGGCGGTGACAATATCGCCGGTATCATTGCCGTCGAAAGCGCGATGCCGCGCTTCGCCGTCGATGGCGGCACATTGGTCACGGGCGAGGCCTCCAGCTTCTATCGCAGCAATGGCGACGCCTTTGGCGGCGGCGTCACGCTGACGGTCGCGGGCAAGCGGATCAGCGCCACCTATAGCGGCTCCTACACCCAGTCCGACAATTATGACGGCGGCGGCGACCGGGGCGTGGTGCGTTCGACCGAATATGCCAAAACCGACCATCAACTGGCGCTCGCCGCCCAGACCCGCCTTGGCCTGTTCGAACTGAAGGGCGGCTATCATTTCTCGCCCTATGAGGGCTTCCCGAACCAATATATGGACATGACCTCGAACAAGTCCTGGTTCCTCAACGGCCGCTATCGCGGCACCTTCGCCTGGGGCGATGTCGATGCCAGCGTCGGCTATCGCGACACCGCCCATCGGATGGACTTCCTCGCCGACAAGCAGCCCGGCTCCATGCCGATGAACACGCAAATTCACAGCTTCACCTCGGCGATGAAGCTGAGCCTGCCGGTCGGCCCGCACGACACGCTGCGCGTCGGCGGCGATTATCAGCATCAGGGCATGGACGACTGGTGGCCGCCGGTCGCCGGATCGATGATGATGGGCCCCAATCCCTATATCAACATCAACAATGGCCGGCGCGACCGGCTCGGCCTGTTCGGCGAATGGGAATCGCACTGGACCGATCGGCTCTCCACCTCGATCGGCGCGCGCTTCGATCGAGTGCGGATGAACACCGGCGACGTCCAGCCCTATGGCACCGGCATGATGAACATGGCCGACGCCATGGCGGCCGAAGCCTTCAACGCACGCAGCCATCGCCGCACCGACAACAACTGGAGCGCGACCGCGCTGGCCAGCTGGCAGGCGTCCGACCTGCTCGCCTTTGAAATCGGCTATGCGCACAAGAGCCGCGCGCCCAATCTCTACGAACGCTATGCCTGGGGCCGGGGTGCGATGGCCAGCCAGATGATCGGCTGGTATGGCGACGGCAATGGCTATGTCGGCAATCTCGACCTCAAGTCGGAACAGGCCGACACCGTCAGCGCCGCGCTGCGTCTGACCGCGAAGGGCGGGGCGACGCTGAAGATCTCGCCCTATTATACCCGCGTGAACGACTATATCGACGCGGTCCATCTCCAGGATCTGACCGACATGATGGGCATGCCCAGCGGCTTCGTGCAGCTGCAATTCGCCAATCAGGATGCCCAATTTTACGGCGTCGATGTCAGCGCTAGCGTGCCGCTCCAGCGCAGCGCCCATGTCGAAACCAGCTTCACCGCCAACGCTGCTTACGTCCATGGCCGCAATCTGTCGGATGGCGGCCCGCTCTATCGCCAGATGCCGCTCGATCTGAAGATGGGCCTCGCCCATCGCATCGACGCGCTGGAACTGGGCGCCGATGTCGAATTTGTCGCCGACAAGAATCGCGTCGACGCCACCCGCAACGAACCGCGCACGCGCGGCTATGCGCTGGTCGACTTGCGCGCCGGCTATACGCTGCCGCTCTGGGCCAAGGGAGTGAAGCTGACGGTCGAGGCGAAGAATCTCTTCGACGCCGGCTATGACCTGCCGCTCGGCGGCATGTCGCTGGGCGATTATGGCGCGACCGGCGTGCTGCGCCCGGTGCCGGGCATGGGCCGCTCGATCAATCTGGGCCTCAGCACGCGCTTCTGAGGAACCGGCCGGGCGCATCCCATCGGTGCGCCCGGCCTCCCAATCAGGATACACTCCGTGGGCGGCCGGGTGGGGCTGTGGGCCGGTGCGGACTTTCCAACCAGAAAGTCAGTGCATCGCCTCATAATCCTCGCGCAGCGCGTTGAGGTGCGGCCGGGTGAACAGCTTGCCGCGCTCCGCCCAGAAGACGATCAGCAATGATCCCGATCCGAACACCAGCAGCCCCAGCGTGAACGGGAGGGTGGTCCCGTCGAAGGCGCGGCCGACCAAGCTGCCCAGCGCGCTAGACACCGCGGTCGTCAGGAACGCCTGGAAGGAGGAGGCGACGCCCGCTCCCTTGGAGAAGGGCTCCATCGAGATCGCGCTGAAATTGGACGCGGTGAACGCCACCGTCATCATCGTCATCGCCTGCAGGACCATGAAGGTGACGATCGTTTCCTGCCCGGCCAGGATCACCGCCAGATGCACCGCCGCGATCAGGATGAAGGCGATCAGCGCGCTCTGGCTCAGCCGCCGCGCACCGAAGCGCGAGACCAGCCGGCTGTTGACCAGGCTGCCGATGCCCATGCTGCCGGCGATCGTCGCAAAGGCGAGCGGGAAGATCTTCTGCGCATGGAACACGTCGAAGAAGATCTGCTGCACCGACAGGATGAAGCCGATGAGGCCGCTCATCACCGCGCCGCTCGCCAGCATGTAACCGACCGAGCTGCGCGTGCGGAAGATCGTGCCGACCGTCTGGAGGATGGTGCGCGGGTTGATGCGGATGCGATTGTCGGGATGCAGCGTCTCGGGCAGGCGGATCGCCATCCAGCCTAGGATCGCGGTCGCCAGGATCGCCAGCACCCAGAAGATCCAGCGCCACGGCGCAATCCACAAAATCGCCTGGCCAAAGCTCGGTGCCATCACCGGGATCAGCATGAACACCGCGAAGATCAGCGACATGACCCGCGCCATCGCGTCGCCCTTGAACCGGTCGCGGATGATGCCGACGGTGATGACGCGGCTCGCCCCGGCAAAGAAGCCGGCGCTGGTGCGCGCGATCAGCAACATGGTGAAGCTGTGCGCCCCGGCACAGGCGATCGAGGACAGGATGAACAGGATCATCGCCCCGCCCAGCACCTTCTTGCGCCCGAACTGGTCCGACAGCACGCCGAACAGCAGCGATCCCACGCCCAGCCCCATGAAGTAGAAGCTGATGATCAACTGCCGGTCATTGGGATTGGCGATATGCAGGTCGCGGCCGATATCGGGCAGGGCCGGCAGCATCGGGTCGATCGACAGCGCATTCATCGCCATCAGGCACGCACACAGCAGCACGAACTCGCGGAAATGAATATCCTTTGCGGCAGGCTGCGCGCCCATGGGGGAATTTTCGGCCATCACTGGCCTATGCGGACAATCGCCCGGCGGCGCCAGCCCCAACGCGCTTATTTCCGCCCCTCATCGCCCACCTGTCATCGCCCGCCGGGCATTAACCCTGCTGCATCCAGCAGCTTCGGGCAAACTGCGCAAATATGCCGATTTTGCCGTTAACCATTTTTTACGGCCTGCCGGGCATTCTGCCCCCACTCGCAAACCAAAGGTTGGAACATTGGGTTAGGGATACAGGGGAAGATCATGGCAAATAGTCTCAAAAGTGCGCAGTTCTTGATGGATAGTCGTCTGGCCGGTGCGGCCCACGGCTCGGCAGAGGCCTGTTTCGAACTGGGCGTCGCCTATAGCTGCGGCACCGGGGGCATGCCGATCGACCTGGTCGAGGCCCATAAATGGTTCAACCTTGCGGCCCGTGGCGGCAGCGAAGCCGGCCAGAGCATGCGCGCCGAAATCGCCGAGGAAATGACCGCGCGCGAGATTGCCGAGGCCCAGCGCCAGGCCCGTGCCTGGATCGTCGCGACCGAAGTCCGCGCCGCCTGATCAGCCTTCCTTGCGGAAGGGCGTTCTTTCATTGAGCAACAAACGGTCGCGCTGCACTTCCTCCCGTTCGGCGTCGAGGAAGCCCGCCACCGCCCGGCGAAAGCTCGCATTGGGAATATGATGCGCCGAATAGGTGGGCTGCGGCGCATAGCCGCGCGCCAGCTTGTGGCCGCCTTGCGCGCCCGCCTCGACCCGGTCGAGCCCACGCGCGATCGCCGCATCGATCGCCTGATAATAGCATAGCTCGAAATGCAGGTTGGGCACGTCCTCGCGGCATCCCCAATAGCGGCCATAGAGCGTGTCTTCGCCGATCAGGTTTAGCGCCCCTGCAATGGCCTGGCCCTCGCGCAGCGCCAGCATCAGCAATATCCTGTCCGCCATCGTCTCGCCCAGGATCGAGAAGAAGGACCGGGTCAGATAGGGCCTGCCCCATTTGCGCGCGCCGGTATCCTGATAGAAATCCCAGAATATGTCCCAATGCGCTTCGGTGAGGTCGCGTCCGGTCAGGTGGACGACCTCCAGTCCCTCGACCGCGCGCCGCCTTTCCTTGCGGATATTCTTGCGCTTCTCGCTCGAAAGTTCGGCCAGGAAATCCTCGAACCCGGCATAGCCCTTGTTATGCCAATGGAACTGGCTGTCCTCACGAATCAGCCAGCCCGCCGCCTCGAACAGCGCGATCTGGTCGGGATCGACGAAGGTCGCATGCGCCGATGACAGGTCGTTGCGCTCGACCAAAGTCTCGATTCCCGCGATCAGCGCCGGCCCCAGCGTCGAATCGCGCAGCAGCAATCGGGGGCCGGGCACGGGGGAGAAGGGCGCGGCGATCTGTATTTTCGGATAATATTGGCCGCCCGCCCGCTCCCAGGCATCGGCCCAGCCATGGTCGAACACATATTCGCCCTGGCTGTGGGTCTTGGCATAGAGCGGCGCGGCCGCCGCGATCGTCCCGTCCGGCCCGTCGATGACGATCGGCAAGGGTTGCCATCCGGTGCCCGGCCCGACGCTTCCAGACCGTTCCAGTGCGGTCAGGAAATCCCAGCTGACGAACGGATTGGCGCTGCCGGCACAGGCATCCCATTGCGCCCTGGGCAGGTCGGCGACGCCACCGGCGATGCGCGCGACAAATTCGCTCATGCCATCTCCTCGAAGATGATCTGGTCGACATGGGCCGCAGCGATCGCCCGCTGCGCCGCGCTGCGCACCGTCCAGCTCAACACCGGCAGCCCCCGGCGACGGGCGGCATCGGCGAAGCGGAAGGGCAAGTCACGGATATCACAGGCCAGAAAATCGGGATTGGCCAGCCAAAGTGCAAGGGTGCGGTCGAAAAGCGCGCGCAGCCGCCCCTTGTTCTGGCTGCTGCTCACCAGTCCGCGCACCATGTCCGGCCGATGTTGCGCAAACCAGCGCATCGCCAGCGGGTTGAACGACATCACCGCCACCGGCTGATCGCGGCCGTCGAGCGTCCTTGCCACCGCGGCGCAGATTGGCGCGACATCGCGCCCCTCGACCTTTATCTCGATCAGCAGCGGCGTCGTGATACAGGCGTCGAGCAGTGCGGCGAGGCGCGGGATTGCGCCGCCATCGGGCAGGCGCAGCGCGTCCAGTTCTGCCGCATCGCGATCCGCCACGGCGCCCGCTTGCCCGGTCATCCGCATCAGGCTGGCGTCATGAAAGACGAAGGGCAGGCCGTCGCGGCTCAGCCGGACATCGCATTCGATGCCCAGCCCCCTGGCGATGGCGGCATCGAACGCCGCCATGCCATTTTCGCTGATGCCCGCCCGATGCAGCCCACGATGGGCGAAAGGGCGGGCGGTCAGCCAGTCAGGCCGCTTATGCAGCGGGGCGAACCTGCACGATCGCGTCGATCTCGACGGCTGCGCCCAGCGGCAGCACCGGCACGCCGACGGCGCTGCGGGCATGCTTGCCGGCTTCGCCGAACACCGCGACCATCAGTTCCGACGCGCCATTGGCAACCTTGGGCTGGTCGGTGAAGCCGGGCGCGCTGGCGATGAAGGCGCCCAGCTTGACGATCCGCTCGACCCGGTCGAGGTCGCCGCCCAGCGCCGCCTTCATCTGGGCGATGAGGTTCAGGCCACAGGCGCGCGCGGCTTCGACGCCATAATCGAGGTCGCGGTCCTCGCCCAGGCGGCCGGTCATCAGCTGTCCGTCCTTCAGTGCGATCTGGCCGGAAATATGCAGCAGGCCGTTGACTTCGACCGCCGGCACATAGGCGGCGACCGGCGCGGCGGCGGCGGGCAGGGTGATGCCGAGTTCGGCAAGGCGGGCGTCGATGCTCATGCAATGGCTCCATTCAGGGGCGTTGAAATAGCGGGTGCCGGCCCTTCGGCCAGGCGGGCGATGATCCATTTTTCGGCGCTGGCCCAATCGTCGATCCGGGCATGGGCCTTGTCCGCGACCGGGATGTCGCCGGCGATCTCGGGCTCGCCGACCATGTGCAGCCGCCATACACCGGGCGCATGACGCGCGACCGA
This sequence comes from Sphingobium sp. MP9-4, assembly GCF_005281675.1. Classification (NCBI taxonomy): domain Bacteria; kingdom Pseudomonadati; phylum Pseudomonadota; class Alphaproteobacteria; order Sphingomonadales; family Sphingobiaceae; genus Sphingobium; species Sphingobium sp. MP9-4. Next base: position 19,195 of record NZ_LUFI01000064.1, read on the forward strand.
CGCATGATGCTCGCCCAGATCGTCGATGAACAGGGCGCAACTCGGCTGGCGCTCGGCCAGGATATTGGCCAGCTTGCGCCCCTTGCCGCCATGGTTCCAGTGGACCGGCAGGTGCAGGCCATGGCTCGCCAGCTGCTCGATGCGCAGCTGGTGGTGGCGCTCGCCGATATTGGTCAGCACTTCGATATCGGCGATCTGTGCCAGCCGGTGCAGCGCCTCGACCGCGCCGCTGATCGGGGTCTGGCGCGCCATTTCGGTATCGAAAAAGGCGATCAGCAATTCCCACACCAGTTCGCGTTCCAGCGGGATGCCGCTGTCCTTGTGGCGCAGCGCCTCGGCAAAACCCTGTTCGCGCATGTCGAAATGCACATCATGCGTCTCGTCCAGCCAGTGGCGGAACGGCACGACCATGTGCAGCAATACCTCGTCGCAGTCGGTGATGATCAGCGGACGGCTCATCGGCTCAGATTCTCCTTCGCGGCGATCAGGGCCGCCGGGCTGCTGTCGATCGCCTCGGCACAGGCAACCAGATCGGGTTCATGGTCGGCCAGAAAGGCCAGCACCGCGCCCAAAATCGCGCGATTGCCGACCCCGGCGCGCAGTGCATCGGCATCCAGTCCGGTCAGCGCCAGCAGCCGATCGGCCCGGCGACCATCGCTCAGCGTCCATCCCATTGCCATTAATGCCAAAATTTCGGCATCGGCGGCGCTATCCGGCTTGCCATTCTGGGTCTCGGGTCGCATGATTGGCTCTCGCGGAATGGGCGGCTATAGGCGCGCACCAAGGGGCTTCTCTGGAACGCGGGTGACTCGTGGCAAAGCGCGTGCTCGTTGTCGAGGACAACGAACTCAATCTGAAACTTTTTTGCGACCTGCTGCGCGCGCACGGGCATGACGTGCTGCCGCTGCGCGATGGCCGCGACGTGCTGGCGCAGGCGCGTGAATTTGCGCCGGACCTGGTCATCACCGACATCCATCTGCCCCATGTCAGCGGCTATGACCTGATCGTCTCGCTCAAGGGCGATGACAGCCTGTCGGCGGTGCCGATCATGGCGGTCACCGCCTATGCCGGGAAGGGCGACGAGGATCGTATCCGCACGGCCGGCGCCGACGCCTATGTGTCCAAGCCGATCTCGGTGCTGCGATTCGTCGAACAGGTGAACGCACTGCTGTAACCCACCGGCAACAGCGTCACTGATGCGTCATCATTCGGTCGCCGCACTGACATCATAGCGCAGTTTGCGCGTCATCCTCCTCTGTCACGTCATGCGCGCCAAGGGCGCGGCGGTCATGCCGACGCTCGGATGCACAGGGGTATTTTATCATGTCTCATCTGACCGACGAGGCGCGCGCGGCCACGCGTGCGGCCCAGCCGACCATCGATATGGGCGACCAGAGCCTGGAGGCGATCGTCGCCGCCAATCCGGCCCGCCGCACCATCCTCAAGAACGGCCTGCTCGGCCTCTCCATCCTGCCCATGCTCGGCGCGCTGGCCGCATGCGATGACGATGATGAAGAGACCCCGACGCCCACGCCCACGCCGACTCCGACCCCCACGCCGACCCCGACGCCCAGCTATGGCATCAGCTTCACGCCGGTCGCCGCCAGCATGGCCGACACCGTGACCGTGCCGTCGGGCTACACCGTCGACGTCCTGCTCAAGGCGGGCGACTCGGTCGAAACCGGCACCCCCTATTCGGGCAGCTATCCGACCCCGGCCGACGCCGAAAAATGGGCCGGCGGCAATCATGACGGCATGGAATATTTCGAACTGTCGGGGACCGACGCCAATAGCGGCGGCCTGCTGGCGATGAACTTCGAATATCCCGACTTCAACATCCTGATGGCCGGCAGCTATGACGCGGCCACCGCGACGGCCGATCAGAAGGCGCTCGCCCTGTCGGCGGTCGGCATCGGCGTGGTAGAGATCGCCAAGGCGTCGGACGGCAAATGGTCGGTCAAGGCCGGCTCGAAATATAACAAGCGCTACACCGGCAACAGCAGCTACAAGGCCAGCGGCCCCGCGTCGGGCCTGCTGTCGGGCACGATCAAGGGCATGCTCAACAATTGCTCGTCGGGCCGGACCCCCTGGGGCACCTATCTCACCTGCGAGGAATCGACCGACAATTATCTCGATCCGACGCAGCCGGAGGAAAATTACGGCTGGGTGGTCGAAATCGACCCCTATCTGGAACTGGCCGTGCCGACCAAGCGCACCGCGCTGGGCCGTTTCGACCATGAAAATGTCGCCTATATGGCCGACAGCAACAACCGCGTGGCCTTCTATATGGGCCATGACGGCACGCCGGGCTGCATCTACAAGTTCGTCTGCGATCGCGCCTATTCGACCGGCAATCGCGCCGCCAACACCGACATGCTCGACCATGGCACCCTCTATGTCGCCCGCTTCAACGGCGACGGCACGGGCGAATGGCGTGCGCTGGTCCAGGGTGAAAATGGCCTGGTCGTCGGCGCGTCCGATCCGGGCAATGTCAGCCAGTTCACCACGGCGCCTGCCCCGACCACGGTCGATTTCGCCAACCAGGCGCAGGTGCTGGTCAACACCATCTCGGCTGCCCGTGTTGCCGGCGGTACCGTCATGGATCGCCCCGAATGGATCACGGTTGCGCCCGACAACAGCGCGATCTTCGTGACGCTGACCAACAACAGCAGCCGCAAGTCGACCGACGCCGCCAATCCGCGCACGACCAACCGCCACGGCCATATCATCAAGTTCAAGGAGGACGGCAATTCGCCGCTGTCCACCAAGTTCAGCTGGGAAATCTTCCTGCTGGCGGGTGATCCCTCGCTGGCCAGCTTCGGCGCCGCCACTGACGATCTGGAAGGCAATATCAACGGCGACACCTTCTCCAGCCCGGATGGCATCCGCATCGATCCCAAGGGCCGCCTGTGGGTCCAGACCGACCATTCGGTGCCGGGTTCGTCGGGTGATTCCAGCCGCACGATCGAACAGGTCTTCGGCCAGAATGCGATGTTCTACATCGACCAGTCGACCAAGAAGTCGATGCGCTTCCTGGTCGGTCCGGCCGGGTGCGAGATCACCGGTATCGCCTACACGCCGGATCTGGTGAACTTCTTCATCAACATCCAGCATCCGACCGGCAACTGGCCGGTTTCGGGCCAGCAGCCGCGCTCCTCGACCATCGTCGTACGCCGCACCGACGCCAAGCCGGTCGGCAACTGACGATATCGGGCTCCCGATCTTCGGATCGGGGGCCTATCCGGCTCGAATGCCAACAGGAAAAGGCCCGCTCCCAACAGGGACGGGCCTTTTTCGGTGCCGAAAGATCAGGCGCGCGGGCGCGAAGCCCGCTACGGCTTACTTGATCTTGGCTTCCTTGAACTCGACATGCTTGCGCACGACCGGGTCATACTTGCTGAAGCTCAGCTTTTCGGTCGTGGTGCGCGGGTTCTTCTTGGTGACGTAGAAGAAGCCAGTGTCAGCCGTGCTGACGAGGCGGATCTTGACAGTTGCCGGCTTGGCCATGGCTTGGTCCCTGGTCTTGAAATAGCGTAAAAAGAAAAGCGGCCCTGTCGGACCGCCCCGTTTCAGCGGTGCCCCTTGGGGCAGATTCGCCCCGATGTCAAGGCTCGCGTGCCCAATGGAGGCTGCGCAACAGGCTTTACGGCCCTTTAACCCTATGCGCGCATGCTGTCAGGCGGGGCACGGATGAAGGGAGATGGCTCCATGCGACATGATCCGAAACTGGCGATTCTGGCGGACCTGCTGCGGCGGGTCGACGGACTCGCCGCCCAGCGCGGCCATGTGTCGGTGCCGCGCCTGCATGACGAGGTCGACCAGATCCGCCATATCGCGCGCGCCTTCCGCGTCGATAGCGTCGGCGACCTGGCCGCCACGCTCCAGTCGGTCCTCTCGCTAGACGGGCTCGATTCGGTGGTCCTCTCCTATCTCGACCGGATGCGGGACGCGATCGCCGACGAATTGCCGCCGCTCGACAATATTTTGCCGCCGGCCGCCGCGCCCGCTACGGTGCACCGCCTGCACGCCTGACGGGATTTGGAATGGACGCCTTGTTGATCGCCCTGCTGGGCTGCCTGTTCGGGGAAATCGGGGACAAGGGGCAGTTGCTCGTGCTGGCGCTCGCCCATCGCTATCAACGCGACGGGGCGATCATCGCCGGCGTCGCCGTTGCCGCCATCGCCAATGCAGCGCTTTCCGCGGCAGCGGGCGCCTGGATCGGGCCGATGCTGGGCCATGACGCACGGCTGTTGTTCATGGCGCTGTCGCTGCTGTTCCTGGGCGTCGGCCTGCTCTGGCCAGTGAAGATGCCTGACACGCTCGACGACTGGCGCATCGGGCCGTTCCTCACCACTGCGCTCGGCGTCTTCATCCTCGGCTTTGGCGACGGCCCGCAATTCCTGATTCTGGGCATCGCCACCCGCACGGCCGACCCGGCGCTGGCCGCGATCGGCGGCGCGATCGGCGTGATCGCCGCCAGCGTGCCAGTGATCCTGATGCGCGACCGGTTCCTCTCCGTGCTGCCGGTGCGCGCGATTCGGCTGGTCGGCGGCGGCATCGCCATATTGGCGGGTGCGGGCATGGCGATGAGCGCGATCGGCCGGCTCTGATCGATTCCCTTCATCAGCCTGACCGATAAATTGCCCAAAGATTTCCGACTTGCGGGGGCACCTTATTGACGGACAATCATTATATGTCCGAAATCAATTCCGCCCCAACAGGAGGACAATGCATGACCGCCCCCGATCTCAAGACGCCCACCGACCTCAAGAGCAACGCCACCAAGTCGGTCGCAGAGGCCCTGAACGGCGCCCTGGCCGACAGCTTTGCCCTCTATCTCAAGACCAAGAATTTCCACTGGCACGTCTCCGGCCCGCATTTCCGCGACTATCATCTGATGTTCGACGAGCAGGCGACCGAGATTCTGGACGTGACCGATCTGATCGCCGAGCGCGTGCGCAAGACCGGCAACACCACGCTGCGCTCGATCGGCGACGTCGCCCGTCATCAGACCGTCAAGGACAATGACGCCGATTTCGTCAGCCCGGCCGACATGCTCAAGGAACTGCGCGACGACAATCTGGCGCTGGTCGAAACCTTCCGCGCGGTGAAGGCCGCCGCTACCGAGGCAGGCGACAATGCGACCGAAGGCATTGTCGACGACTGGACCGACCAGGCCGAACAGCGCGCCTGGTTCCTGTTCGAGGCCGCCCGAGGCGCCTGAATCTGAAAAGGGCCTCCCGGCAAGTCGCCGGGAGGCCCTTTTCATGATCGCAATCGGTGAGGGGGCTTACGCCTCGTCCACCACCCCGATCGCCACGATCTCGATCGCGCCGTCCTTGCCGGCAAAATCGACCGCCTCGCCGATTTCGGCGTCCATCATCGCGCGAGCCAGCGGTGCGGAAAAGCTGATCCGCCCCTCATGCGGATCGGCCTCGTCATCGCCCACGATCGCCACGGTCTTCTCCTGCCGGTTCAGCCGATAGGTTACCCGCGTCCCGAACGCGACCGTCTCGCCATCAGGGGCCGGGCGCAGTTCCGCCGTCGCCAGCCGCGTGCGCCAATAGCGCAGCACTCGCTTGTGCTTCTTGGCGGCTTCCTCGTCCATCGCAGCGGTGTCGATCGCTTCCAGCGCCGCCACCTGTTCCTGCGTCAGCCGCAATCCGCGCGCCGTGACCCAGTTCGGCCCCAGCGGGATCGGCAGCTCGAACTTGGGCTCCATATGCTCATCGTCGCTCTCGCGACGAAAGGCGACACTCATCTTGCCTCTCCAGAATTCCAATAATGCGGGACGACGGGACCGAACTGGCCGGTCAATCCTCGTCGAACAGCCCTGCAAGCTGTTCAACCATCGTGCCGCCCAATTGTTCGGCGTCCATGATGGTCACGGCGCGGCGATAATAGCGGGTGACATCATGGCCGATGCCGATCGCCACCAGTTGCACCGGCGACCGGTTCTCGATCCAGTCGATCACCTGGCGCAGATGCCGCTCCAGATAGGTGCCGCTATTGACCGACAGGGTGCTGTCGTCGACCGGCGCACCATCGGAAATCACCATCAGGATGCGCCGCTCCTCGGGCCGCGCGATCAGGCGCGCATGCGCCCATAGCAGCGCCTCGCCGTCGATATTTTCCTTCAGCAGCCCTTCGCGCATCATCAGGCCCAGATTCTTGCGCGCCCGGCGCCAGGGTTCGTCGGCCTTCTTGTAGATGATGTGGCGCAGGTCGTTGAGCCGTCCCGGCATCGGCGGACGCCCCGCCGCCAGCCAGTCCTCGCGGCTCTGTCCGCCCTTCCAGGCGCGCGTGGTGAAGCCGAGGATTTCGGTCTTCACGCCGCAGCGTTCCAGGGTGCGGGCCATGATGTCGGCGCTGATCGCGGCGATGCTGATCGGCCGGCCGCGCATCGATCCTGAATTGTCGATCAACAGGGTGACGACGGTGTCGCGGAACTCGGTGTCGCGCTCGATCTTGTAGGTCAGCGACCGGGTCGGATCGATCACGATCCGCGCCAGCCGCGCCGCGTCAAGAATCCCTTCCTCCTGGTCGAAATCCCACGAGCGAAGCTGCTGCGCCATCAACCGGCGTTGCAACCGGTTGGCAAGCTTGGTGACGGCCCCCTGCAACGACACAAGCTGCTGGTCCAGAAAACCGCGCAGACGGTTCAGTTCATCCTCGTCGCACAGGTCGTCGGCGGTGACGACCTCGTCATGCTTCTGGGTGTAGGATTTATAGTCGAAACCGGGGGGCAGGTCGGATGTCGGCCGATTGGGCCGCACCGGCATCATGCCTTCCTCGCCCATATCGTCGGCGCCGTCTTCCGCGTCGGCGTCGAACTCCTCGCTATAGTCGGTGTCGCCCTCTTCGGTCTCGCCGCCCTGATCCTCGGACCGGGCTTCGGCGTTCATGTCGCTGTCGCCCGATTCCTCTTGGCCGGCATCGCCTTCTTCCTGCTCTTCCTCCTTGTCCTCGCCCTCATCCTCGGGTTCGGGGTCGTCGGTTTCGGGCGGCACGTCGGCATCGACCAGTTGCAGATGCTCCAGCATCGCCTGGGTCAGCTTCTGGAAGGCGCGCTGGTCGTCGATCGCCAGGCCCAGCGCGTCGAGATCGGTGCCCGCCTTGTCCTCGATCCACTGGTCGACCAGCTTCATCGCCGGCTGCAATTCCTCGGGCACCGCCTGGCCGGTCAGCCGCTCGCGCACCTTCAGCGCCAGCGCGGTCGACAGCGGCACCTCGTCCGCCGCCCGCGCCCGGCGGATCGGATCGGACTTCAGGCGCATCGCCAGCGCCTCATTGAGGTTCGCGCGCACGCCGTCCAGCGCCCGCGATCCGATCGCCTCGACCCGCGCCTGCTCGACCGCGTCGAACACCGCGCGCGCCACCGCTTCGCCTGGCGCCATCGCATTGTGCAGCCTGGCATTATGGTGGCGCAGCTTCAGCGCATTGGCATCGGCAAAGCCGCGCGCCAGTGCCACCTGATCGGCGGGCAAAGCGCGGCTGGGCGTCGGCACCTTGATCGCCTTGCCCACCATGTGCGGCGTGTCGGCGGTGAAGCTCACCTCCACCTCCATGTCGCGCGTCATCGCCCGCGCGGTGCCGGCCAGCACATCCTTGAAGGCGTCGAGGGGGGAACGTTCGGTCACCGGCCCTCCGGATCGCGCACGCGCGGCACGGCGATGGTCTCGATCTGCGTCTCGACCTCGCTCATCAGCTTGTGGACCGGGCATTTCGCCGCGACCGCGATCAGCTTTTCATGCTGCTCGTCGCTCATCGGGCCGGTCACGGCGATGCGGGTGGTCAGCTTGTAGATGCCGGCCCGCTCCTGGCTCGCATCGCGCACCACGCCGACATGGATATTCTCGACTGGAATGCCGTTGCGCTGGGCATACCAGAGCATGGTCATCGCCTTGCAGGCACCCAGCGCCGAATCATACAGGTCATGCGGGTCCGGCCCGGCGTCATGGCCGTCCGGCGCCGACATGTCGGCGACGATCTCATGGCCCCGGATGCTGATCCGGTGCGCACTGCCGCCATTGGGGTCGATCCGTTCGACGACGATCATGGGTCTGCCCTTTCGTTCAAGGGGCCGTGCGAAGGTTCAGTTCGCCCGGCTCGCCACGCTCTCGGGCAGATCCTTGCCAAAGACGCGCTGATAATATTCCGCCACCAGCGGCCGTTCCGCCTCATCGCACTTGTTGAGGAAGGACAGGCGGAAAGAGAAGCCGACATCCTTGAAGATCAGCGCATTCTGCGCCCAGCTGATCACGGTGCGGGGCGACATCACGGTCGAGATATCGCCGTTGATGAAGCCCTGGCGGGTCAGTTCCGCCACCTTGATCATGCTCTCGACCTCCTTGCGGCCGCCCTCATGATCATATTCGCCCGACTTCGCCAGCACCACCTGCGCCTCGGTCGCGGCGGGCAGGTAATTCAATGCCACCACCAGGTTCCAGCGGTCCATCTGGCCCTGGTTGATCTGCTGCGTGCCATGATAGAGGCCGGTCGTGTCGCCCAGGCCCACCGTGTTGGCGGTTGCGAACAGGCGGAAATGCGGGTTCGGCCGGATCACGCGATTCTGGTCGAGCAGCGTCATCTTGCCGTCGGTTTCCAGCACGCGCTGGATCACGAACATCACGTCCGGGCGACCGGCATCATATTCGTCGAACACCAGAGCGACCGGGCGCTGCAGCGACCAGGGCAGCAGGCCTTCCTTGAATTCGGTGACCTGCTGGCCGTCCTTCAGCACGATCGCGTCGCGCCCGACCAGGTCGATGCGGCTGATATGCGCGTCCAGGTTGATGCGGATGCACGGCCATTTCAGGCGCGCAGCGATCTGCTCGATATGGCTCGACTTGCCGGTGCCATGATAGCCCTGGACCATGACACGGCGGTTGAAGGCGAAACCGGCCAGGATCGCCAACGTGGTGTCCGGGTCGAACACATAGGCGGGGTCGAGGTCGGGCACGCGCTCATCGGCCTGGGAAAAGGCCGGGACCTTCATGTCGATGTCGATGCCGAACATCTCGCGCACATCGACTTCGCGGTCGGGCGCCTCCATCAGCGTCTCGGAACGGGCATCGGGCTGGATGTTGGAAATGTCGGTCATGTCGTCATCATCTTCCTGCGAGTCACTCTCGCCCTAAACGATCGGGCAAGGGTGTGTCGAGACAGTGGGGGCTGGATCGCGCGGGATCAAGCGGCCCATTCGGTCAGATTGGCCTCCTGTCCGACCAGTGCCAGCCCATGGGCGATCGATGTCAACTCGCCGCCGGTGGCAATCCGGTCATGGCCGAAACGGCGGAAGAAAATGTCGCGGATCGCCGGGATTAGCGACGATCCGCCGGTCAGGAACACCCGGTCGATGCTTTCCGGGGCGACATTGGCCTTGGCCAGCGCCTTGTCGACGGTCGCCTCGATCGCGGCGATGTCGGCCGCGATCCAGCGCTCGAAATCGGCGCGCGCGACCTCGGTCTCGATTCTGATCCCGCCGCCCTCGAAGTGGAAGTTGGCGCTGTCCGCGTCCGACAGGGCCCGCTTCAGCGCGCCGACCGCATCATAGAGCGGATAGCCCAGTTCCTTCTCGATCACGGTGATCATCCGGCCGATCGCGGCGGGATCGCGCGCCGCCTTCTGCAATTTGGCCAGCTCGTCCATCGTCCGCCGGTTGCGCATCAGCGCCAGGCGCGACCAGTCGGCGAAATCGGCGAAATAGCTGCGCGGTATCTCCAGTTCCTTGCCGAAGGAGGTGTAGGCGCCGCCCTTGCCCAGCATCGGCAGCACCAGTTGGTCCATGATGCGATAGTCGAACCGGTCACCGGCCAGGCCAATGCCCGCCGATCCCAGCGGCACGCAGCGCCGCGCCGCGCCCGGCGCCTCGACCCGCACCAGCGAAAAGTCGCTGGTGCCGCCGCCGAAATCCGCGACCAGGATGGTCGCCGCGCTGTCGAGCCGGCTGGCATAGCTGAACGCCGCGCCCAGCGGCTCATAGACATAATGGATCTCGCTGCCGAAGCCGGCGAACATCGCGTCATAGCGTTGCCGCGCCAGCGCCTCGTCGGGCCGGGCGCCGGCATATTCGACCGGCCGGCCGACGACGATCCGCTCCGGCCTTTTGTCCAGCGTGCCGCCGGCATGGCCGATCATCTTCCCCAGGAACATCTGCCCCAGTTCCTCGAAGCGATAGCGTTTCTCGAAGATGCTGGCGCTCTCGAAGATCGGGCTGGCCGCCACCGACTTGAAGGATTGCAGGAACCGGCTGTCCTCGGGAAATTCCAGATATTCACTGATCGCCCAGGGGCCGGCCTCATGCGCCATGCCGCCCTTCACATGGCTGTCATGCCAGAAGCACAGGGCAGACCGGAACACCGCGCCGGTCGCCTGCGCGCCGGCAAATTCGACCAGCTCCGATTGGCCGGCATGGGCGATGGCGGCGACGCTGTTGGTCGTGCCGAAATCAAGGCCCAGCGCGCGGGGCTGATCCTGCATGGGGTCTCTCCGGGAAAATCGAGGGCCGGGCGCTATGGCAGCGTCATTCCGGCGCGGCAAGGCCATCCTGTCCTACATCTGGGCGGGATGCCAGACCGGAATGGTGTGCAAATATGCGAAGTCAGGCGAACACCGGCGCCTTGCGCAGATGGCCATAGGCCTCGATCACGTCCTGCAACTGCCCCTCCTTGGTGCGGTCGCCGCCATTATGGTCGGGATGATAGCGGCGCAGCAATTCGGTATAGCGGGTGCGCAGCGCCTTGCGGTCGGCGTCGATCGGCAGGCCCATCACCGACAGCGCCTTGCGGTCCTCGGATGACAGGAACTGGCCGTCCTGCCTTCCCTGCGCATCGGCCCGTGCCTTGGCGACGCGCTCCTTGAACTTGGCGCCGATCGCGTCGAGCGGGTCCTGGAAGTCCGACCATTTGGGCGGCGGGCTGGCGGCATTGCTGGAAAAGGCGCGGGTCTCCCGCTCCCAGCCGGCATAGGGGCGCTGGGCCGCGGCAATCTCCTCCGGGCTCATGCCGGTGAAGAAATTATAACCCTGGTTGAAGGCGCGGACATGGTCCAGGCACAGCCAGCGCCATTGCGGCCCCTCGTGATGCGACCGGTGGCCATCCTGCAATGGCGCGCGAAATTCGCCCGGTTCCGGGCAACCGGGCACGGCGCAGGGGCGGTCGCTTTCCACGCGGCCATGGAAACGGTTGAAACGACGGGTCGAGAAGGGATCGCTGCTCAAGATTGTCCTGATGGAATGGCTGGCAAAGCAGCCTATATAGGGCGCATGACCACCGACCTCAAAGGCCCTGTCGCCACCGAAATCGAGGCGCGGCTGCGCGCCGCCCTGACTCCTGCCCATCTCGCCGTCATCGACGACAGCGAAAAGCATCGCGGCCATGCCGGCCATGACGGGTCGGGCGAAAGCCATTTCACCGTGGAGATCGTCGCCGAACGCTTTGTCGGCCAGAGCCGCGTTGCCCGCCAGCGCCTGGTCAATGCCGCGCTCGCCGACCTGCTGCGCGACAAGGTCCATGCCCTCGCGATCAAGGCCCGCGCGCCCGGAGAAGCCTGACCCCAACGACAGGAGCCGTCCCATGTCGAGCGACAATGTGCTGCTGCAGACGATCACGCCAACGACCCATGATCTGGGCGATTTCAAGGTGCATCGCGCGCTCCCGGCGAAGGAGCGGACCATGGTCGGCCCCTTCATCTTCTTCGACCAGGCGGGGCCGGCGCTATTGCCGACGGGGCAGGGGGTGGACGTCCGCCCCCATCCGCATATCAACCTGGCCACCGTCACCTACATGCTGGAGGGGACGTTCCTCCACCGCGACTCGCTCGGCACGCAGCAACTGATCGGCCCCGGCGCGGTCAATCTGATGACCGCGGGCAAGGGCATCGTCCATTCGGAACGCACCCCGCCCGCCGATCGCGGCCATGACAAGAGATTGCTGGCGATCCAGACCTGGCTCGCTTTGCCGGAGCGCGACGAGGAATGCGACCCGGCCTTCGAGCATGTCGAGGGTGGTGGTCTGCCGGTGCTGGAGGATCATGCCTCCTGGGCGCGGGTCATCATGGGCACGCTCTGGGGCGAGACGGCGCAGGTCTCGACCTATGCCGACACCATCTATGCCGATATCCAGCTGCGTCCCGGCGGCTCGATCCCGGTCGATGCCATTGCCGAGGAGCGGGCGCTCTATCTCTGGCAGGGATCGGCCACGCTCGACGGCGTCGAGCTGCTGCCCCAGACGCTCTATGTACTGCGTCCCGGCGTGCCGGCGACGCTGCACAGCGATCATGGCGCCAATCTCGTCCTGTGCGGTGGCGAGGCATTCGCGACCCCGCGCCATGTCTGGTGGAATTTCGTCTCCTCGACCAAGGACCGGCTGATGCAGGCGCGCGAGGATTGGGAGGCGATGCGCTTCCCGCTCATTCCGGGCGACGATCAGGAATTTATCCCGATCCCGCAGGGCCGGCCCAAGACCGTCAGCTACCCCTGACGGTCAGGCTTATTCGACGAAGGTCAGCGACAGATTCTCGGCATTCTTGGGAATGTCGATCCGGCTTTCGTTGATCGACGCTTCCTCGCCGGGCTTCAGCCGGGCCTTGTCCGCCTTGGTGGTCCAGCTGAACACCAGCCGGTTCTGCCGGTCGCGCAGCTGCACCAGCACCGGCGGCACCGGCAGCGCCTGCTTGCCGCTGTTCACGATCCGCGCGCCAAAGGCGAAATATTCCTCGCCGGTGGGCAGCTTGCGCCGCTCGGCAGGCTTGGAGAGATAGAAGAGCAGGTCCGGATCGCCCTCTTCGGCGACCAGGCCCATATTCACCGCCCAGGCCGGTGGCCCGAAATAATGGAGCGCAGCGCCGGCGGCCGCGACCAGCAGGAAGAAGAGGACGGCGGCCCAGGTCAGCAGCTTGGCGCCATTGCGCCGACGCTTGGCCGGCAGCGACGGCGGCGGTGGCACCTCTTCGGCCGGCTGCGATACGCCGGCATAAATGTCGTCGAACCGGTAATCGGGCGCGATCGCCGGCGTCGGCTCGGCCGCAGGTTCGATCGGCGGCGGTGCAGCGGCCTCCGGCTGCGCGGGTGCGACCGGTTCCGGCTCGGGCGCCGGCGTGAATCGCATCGGCGCTTCGGCGGGCGCGGCTTCCACGGGGGGCGGTGGTGGCGGTGGCGGCGGAG
>NZ_LUFI01000065.1:0-32332 GCF_005281675.1 Sphingobium sp. MP9-4
CCGTCACGGAACAGCCCGCCGATCAGATAGCGATCCCGCAGCTCCTCGTTCGACACGCACTCCATCATGTCGGGGTGGGTCGCATAATAGGTCTTGTCGAACATGATATCCTCGCCCGTTTGTCTGAAATTTCTCCCTTGGGAAGCAAATTCGGAAACCGGTGTCAACCTTCGCGTGGATCAGCCCGAAGCAGGCGCCACCGAACTGCGCCGGATCAGGGTCGAACTGAACAGCGACGGCTCACTGACCTCCGCCTCCTCGCCGATGGCGGTGCCGATCAGCTTGAGCGCGGCGGCGCGGCCCATGGCCGCGATCGGCCAGCGCACCGTGGTCAACGGCGGCCAGACGCGGGTGGTGAGCGGCGTATCGTCGAAGCCGATGATCGACAATTGCTCTGGTACCTCGATCCCGCGCAGCCGCGCGGCATAGAGGACACCTGCCGCCATCTCATCATTGCTGGCAAAGATGGCGGTCGGCGGCGAGGTGAGATCGAACAGATTTTCGGACGCCGAAACCCCTGATTCAAAAGTATATTGTCCGTCCGCAACCAGGCTGCGCGGCAGGCTGATGCCGGCTTCCGCCAGCGCCATTTCAAAGCCCTCGCGCCGTTCCTTGGCCGAGCGGAAGCCATGCGGCCCGGCGATCAGGCCGATCCGCCGATGCCCCTGCGCGATCAGATAGCGCACCGCATCGGCCACCGCGTCGCGGTCATTGGAGGCGACCATATGTTCAGGGTCATCGAGCAGGGCCGAGCCCATGCGCACATAGCGACAGCCGGCATCGTCGAACAGCTTGGAAAGACTGTCATTTTCGGACAGCGGCGGCAGCACCACAACGCCGAACAGGCGCTGGCGCGTCACGAAATTATGGATGTCCTCCATGACCATGGCCGCGCCCCTGTCCACCGGGCGCACAACCAGTTCGAACTCGGTGCCGTGCAGCGCCTCCAATATCCCCTTCTGCATGCTCAGCACCATCTGGGCATTGGGATTGTCGTAGATCAGGCCGATCAGGAAATTGCGCCCCAGCGCCAGCGCGCGCGCCTGCGGATTGGGGACATAGCCGGTCTGGCGGATGATTTCCTCCACCTTGCCGCGGGTTTCCTGGTTCAGCAGCGGCGATCGGTTGATGACGCGGCTGACCGTCTTCTTCGACACGCCGGCCATGCGGGCAATGTCGTTGATGGTCAGCTTGGCGGTGGCGCCCTCGTCCCTGGGTGTCTTTGTCATGGCCCTTTTATAGCGCGCTTATGCCCCGCAACCAGCGCAATATGCGTCGCTCGGCAAATCTATTGACACCGGTTACTCTTGCAGGCATCCCGAGAAGAAGAACCAGCCGAGAGGATCATCGTGACCGCCGCTTCCCCTGCCGCCATTGCGCGCGCCTTCGTCACCGCCCGACAGCAGGCGACGGGCTTTTCCGACTATCCCGGCCCGATCCCGCCCAGCCTGGCCGACGGCTATGCAATCCAGGCGGAGGCACTGGCGCTGGTCGATGCGCCGGTCGGCGGCTGGAAGGTCGGCCGCGTGCCCGCCCCGCTGGTCGAGCGTTTCGGCGCGGATCGGCTGGCCGGGCCGATCTTTACCCCGACCATCCATGAACTGACCCCCGATGCCACCGGGCTGGTCTTTGCCCATGGCTTTGGCGCGGCGGAGGCGGAATTCCTGCTGCGCATCGGCCGGGCGCCCGACCCGGCCCAGACCAGCTTCACCCTGGAAGAAGCCGCCGCGCTGGTCGACGCCGTGCATATCGGCCTGGAAATCGCCAGTTCGCCCTTCACCGGCATCAACGAGCATGGTCCGGCCGTCACCGTTTCGGATTTCGGCAATAATAACGGCCTGCTGATCGGCGCGGCCGTGCCGGACTGGCAGAAGCTGGCATTTGCCGAGATCGACATCAGCCTGAGCATCGACGGCGTCGTCGCCGGCACCGGCCGCGCCGTCAGCTTCCCCGACGGGCCGATCGGCTCCGTGCGTTTCCTGCTCGAAAATCTCGCCGCGCGCGGCATAAGGCTGCAACCGGGCACATGGATATCGACAGGCGCCGTCACCGGCGTGCATGAAGTGCGCGTCGGGCAGACGGTGGTTGCGGACTTCGGACCGCTCGGCACCGCACATTGCGTCATCCGCCCCCAAGCGGCCGCCTGACAAGGCCGCAGGGCAAGAGGAGAGGAAGAGAATGAACGAGGCCGTCGCCGGAGCAACCCAGAGGGTCGGGCGCTATCGCTGGGTGGTCGTCGGGCTGTTGTTCGCCGCCACCGCGATCAACTATGTCGACCGGCAGATGATCGGCGTGCTGAAGCCCACTTTGGCGGCCGAGATGCACTGGTCGGAAACCGACTATGCCAATATCGTCTTCTGGTTCCAGGCGGCCTATGCGATCGGTTATCTGGGCTTTGGCCGCTTGGTCGACGCGATCGGCGCGCGGCTGGGCTATACCGTCGCGATCATCATCTGGACCATCGCGCATGTCGCCCATGGCGGCGTGCATAGCGTGACCCAGTTCGCCTTCGCCCGCTTTGGTCTGGGCGTCGGCGAATCCGGCAATTTCCCCGCCGGCATCAAGGCGGTGGCCGAATGGTTCCCGCAGAAGGAACGCGCCTTCGCGATCGGCCTGTTCAACGCCGGCGCCAATGTCGGCGCGATCATCACGCCGCTGCTGGTGCCATGGCTGACCATCCAATATGGCTGGCGCTTCGCCTTCATCGCGACCGGCATATTCGGCGTCGTCTGGCTTGCCGCCTGGCTGATCTTCTATCGCCGGCCGCAGGAGCATCCGCGCGTCGGCGCCGCCGAACTCGCCTATATCCAGCAGGATCCGGCCGACCCGGTCACGCCGATCGGCTGGCGCCGGCTGATTGCCGTGCGCGAATGCTGGGCCTTTGCCATCGGCAAATTCTGCATCGACCCGATCTGGTGGTTCTTCCTCTTCTGGCTGCCGGGCTATCTGGGCGAGCGCTATGGCCTCGACCTCATCAGCTTCGGCCCACCGCTGGTCGCCATCTATCTGTTGTCGGACCTTGGCAGCGTGGCCGGCGGCTGGCTGTCGGGACGGCTGATGAAGGCCGGGCACAGCGTCAACGCCGCGCGCAAGCTGACCATGCTGGTCTGTGCCGCCGCGGTCACGCCGGTCTTCTTTGCCCAGTCGATCGACAATCTGTGGGTCGCCGTGCTGGTGATCGGCATCGCCACCGCCGCGCATCAGGCCTTTTCCGCCAATCTCTATACGCTGCCCTCGGACATGTTCCCGCGTGCGGCGGTCGGATCGGTGGTCGGCATCGGCGGCACGGCCGGCGCGATCGGCGGTATGCTGATGGCCAAATATGCCGGCTATATCCTCGACAGCATCGGCAGCTATGCGCCGCTCTTCGCGGTGGCGGGCAGCGCCTATTTCATCGCCCTGCTGGCGATCCACCTGCTTTCGCCCCGCCTGGCGCAGGTCAAGGTGCCGGAATAAGTTCCCTGGGGGAGGGACTGCCCCGGACCGGCGATGGGGATTGCCGGTCCGGGGCGCCTTGCGTTCTCAGCGGCCATGCGCCGCGATCAGCTTTTCGCTTTCCTGCCAGAAGCGATCGACGATCGCTGCATCCTCGACCCGCGTGTTGGGCGTGCGCGGTGCGCGGCGATACCAATAGCCGCCATTGCTGGCCGCCCCTTCGGGGGCAGTCGCCAGCCAGACCAGCGTGTCCGCTCCCTCCACCTCGCTCGCCTTGTCCAGCCCGCGCGAGCGCGCCTGCGTATCGGCCGGCGCATGCGAAAAGAAGTTGGAATCGACCGCGCCGGGGATGGACCGCATGGGCGACGATCCCCTCCCCCGCCAGCCGATCGGCCAGCGCGCGGGCGAACAGCACATTGGCGAGCTTGCCGGTGCAATAGGCCATGCCGGGGCTGAACCGTTCCAGATTCTGCATGTCGTCCAGGTTGATCGACGGGATCATCTCGCTGGCGTCGGAGGCAGTGTTGAGGATGCGCACCGCGCCCGCCGGCTGATCCTGCGCCGCCTTGCGCAACAGCGGCAACAGGCGCTGGGTCAGCAGGAACGGCCCCAGATGATTGCCGGCGAAATTCGCCTCCAGCCCCTCGTCCGTCATCACCAGCTTATCGGTCATGCCGCCGGCATTGTTGAACAGCAGGTCGACCCGGTCGGTCAGCGCGGCGATATCCTGCGCCAGTTGGGCGGCTCCGCCGAGCAGCGACAGGTCGGCGCGCAGCATGGTGACGGGCGCGCCGGCCGCCTCCGCCGCTATCTCCGCCTCGGCAGCTGCCAGCCGTTCGGGATCGCGGCCGGTGCCGATCACCTGCCAGCCCTGCCGCGCCATGGCCTTGGCGATCGCCTTGCCGATGCCCGAACTCGCGCCCGTCACCACCGCCACCCGTGCCCGTTCCACCATATCCTGCTCCTGTCGCTTATCCCGGCACGCTAGGCGGTCGGACGCGGGCCAGACAGCCGCGGGAGCGATATGTGGCGCGCCCCGTCCATAGCAAAGCTATCACCCCCCTCAAGCAAGGGGCGGGTTTCACCCCGCCATGGCGTCCGCTATGTCCCAGCGCGAAACATAAGGGGGGACGCACGGATATGGATCGAGTGCTTGGACTTGCATGGGCGGCGCAAACGCCCTTAGGTGACGCCATGACGGGTCGCACCACCTGTCGTCATGCACCGCAGGAGCGGCCGTGACGATCAATCCGCTCTATTCCCTGACGGGCTTCATCGTCGGCACGCTGGTCGGGCTGACCGGCGTTGGCGGCGGATCGCTGATGACGCCGATCCTGGTGCTATTGTTCAATTTCCACCCGGCTGCGGCCGTCGGCACCGACCTTCTCTATGCCTGCGTCACCAAGAGCGTGGGCAGCCTGGTCCATGGCTGGAAGCGATCGGTCGACTGGGCGATCGTCGGCTGGCTGGCGCTGGGATCGATGCCGGCCGCGATCGGCGCGCTGATGGCGCTCAAGGCAATGGGGCCGCCGTCGGCCGCCGTAGTCGATCCGATCAAGGTGACGCTGGGGGTAATGCTGTTCCTCACCGGCCTGGTGCTGCTGTTCCGCGATCGGATCACGGCCTGGTCGCGCACCCATGGCCAGGATCGCAGCCCCGCCACCACCCGCAACCTCACCATATTGCTGGGCGTGATCGTAGGCGTGGCGGTGACCATTACTTCGGTCGGCGCCGGCGCGATCGGCGCGACCGCGCTGCTGATCCTCTATCCGCGCACGCCGCTCGCCCGGATCGTCGGCAGCGACGTCGCCCATGCCGTGCCGCTGACGCTGGTGGCGGGCATCGGCCATTGGTGGCTGGGCACGGTCGACATGTCGCTGCTGGCATCGCTGCTGATCGGGTCGATCCCCGGCATCATCGTCGGTAGCCTGCTCGCCTCGCATGTGCGCGAAGCGGTGCTGCGCACGATCCTGGCGACGATCCTGATCATCGTCGCGCTGAACCTGATCCTCTGATCCTGCCGCGTCAGTCCGGCAGGAAACCAGTCTGACGCAGGCGATCAAGGGAGTCGCGCGCGATCGGCGCGGACAGGCCGTTGGTCAGCCGGATTTCCCGGCCCTTGCCCACGCTTGCTCCGTCGGCAAGCGCCGCCTTGGCCACCCACCAGCTGCGATGGGTCTGCGCGCCGGGCACATCGTCCATTTCGGCAATGGCATCGCGCAGCCGCATCAGGATCAGTTCGCTGCCATGCGGCCCATGGATGCGGACATAATGATCCTCGCTCTCCAGGGCGATTATGGGACCGGTGAAAGCCGGGCTGAGACGCTGATGAAGGCGAACCTGCTTTCCCGCCATCGGCGTGAGCGGCGGCGCACCATCGGTCGATGGCGACACGAAGGGTGAGGCCGGTCCCATATGATCGTCATAATAGCGCAGCAGATGCGCGTCTGCCCGCTCCGCCCACCAGGCGATGGTCATCACCAGCAGGCAACAGAGCAAGGTGAAGGGCAAAAGGCCGGCATAGCCGCCCAGCAGTCGCACCTCATCCCGCCCGACCAGCCGCCAGATCAGCGCCATGGGAAAGCTGGAGGCGACCATACCCCAGAAGACCAGCGACCCGCGCGGCAACCGCGTCGCCCGCGCAATCGCCCGCCAGGCGATCAGCGTCGGCCGCGCGAGGATATAGGCGCCCATCAGCATGATCCACCATCGCCCGGCGCGCAGCAGGAAATCGCCCGACAAATAGGTGCCAAAGGGGCCAAGAAAGCCGATCACCGCCGCGACCGGCAGCATCGCCCAGAGTTCGAGCAGCACACGGCGGAGACGTTTCACGCAATCCCCCTCTCCATTCGCGAAACGCGAACCGGGAATGGCCCGGTTTTCCGCGCTTTTTCTTCTATTCCTCCTGCGTGACGAAAAGCCGCTTGCCCGTCAATCGTGGGCTGCCATCGCTCCCTCTCATACCGGCGGGCCGATGAATGGATCATCCGCGCCGACCGGCCAAGGAGACAGACCATGACCGATTTTCTGAGCACCAAGGGCGCGATCGCCATCATGTGCTGCGCCATCATCGCCCATATGGGCGCCTTTGCCCTGGCCCTGGCCTGATGCGCCGAACAGCCCCTGCCCGGCCCGCCCGGCGCCGTATCAGGCGTCAGGGACAGGCCGGGTTGCGGGCATCGGGATAGGCGAGATAGCTTATGCTCGCCGCTGGTAGCGACTGCATGCCTCGCGCGGCGACGCCCTTGAGATTGGGCAAGACGCCATCCTGCCCCACCGCCAGCGTCCGGCCGTTGAGCTTCACGCTGCCCGCGTCCAGATTGTCGGCGGTCAGAGTGTAGCGGGTCGCCTTGCCGGCGAGCGACAGGCTGGCGGGATTGGCGGTATCGAGATTGATCGCGACCAGCGCGACGCCGCCCGGTGTGCCGCGCAGACACTGGCTGTAGAGATGCAGCTTGCCTTCATCCCGGCCCGCATCCAGCACGACATTGCCCATCAGCCGCGCCCATAGGACCGCCGCCCAATAGCTCGGCCGCGGCATCATCGTCGCCTCATCGATCAGCGCATAGTCGCTGGCCGCCAGCGTATTGTGGAAGACCACGGTCACGCCCTGCTTCGCCTGCCGCCCCAACTGATCGACATAGCGGAAACTGTCGCGCCAGGTCGCTGCCCAGGCGTCGCCGCCGCAGGCCGCCTGCGCCGTTTCGGTGATCCAGATATCGGTGCCGGGCGCGAAACGCTGCTGCCGTTCCTTGTAATAGGTCGCCGTGCTGTCGGCGCGCGCCAGCCAATCCTCGTCCAGTGCCCGGTCCGGGCTGATCCCCGCGCTCTTGTCCATCGCGGCGCAGCGTTTCGAGACGGTGCCGTAGAAATGATAGGAGAAGATATCGACCCTGGGGCGCGGCTCGGCGCTCATCAGTGCGTCGGTCGGCACCACGCCGATATTGCGCGGCATGATGACGAAGCCGGCCTCGCCCGTGCTGCCCGGCCCGACGATCTTCATCTGCGGCGCATCGGCATCGCGGAAGGCGCGAAAGACGGCCATGTCGCGGGCGAAGGCGGCCGCGTCATAGCGCTTGGGCAGGCCGACCATAGATCCCGCATTGGGTTCGTTGATGAGTTCGGCGGCGTAGATATGGCCGCCTAGCTTCTCGGTATAGGCGTTGAGGCGGCGCGCCTGATCGGGATCCCACACGCCCGACGCGTCGCGCGCGCCGTCGCTCACGGGGAAGGATACGACCAGCTTGCCGCCGACGGTCTTCACGAAGTCGACGACGCCGGCCCATTGGGCACGGGTCAGGACGCTCTGATAGCCCTTGGGCGGCGTGGCGGGCGGCGGCGTATCGCTGTCATGGAAATAGACGGCATTGGCCCAGCCGCCACTCACGCGCACATAGGTCGGCCCCAGCGCGCGGGCGAGATTGCGCAGCCGCGTGTCACCGGTCAGGTCGATCGGCTCGCGCTTGCGGAACATGACGGCGGCGATGTCGACGCCGCCGCTGCCGCCGGCCGCCGGCTGGGGCGGCGCCTCGCCCGGCTTGGGATAGGGCGCCCAGAAGCGACCGCCAACCACCTCCACCATCTCGACATTATAGGCCTGATACTGGTCATCGACCTTCGCGACCTGAGCAAAGCGACCGGGGTCGGCGGGAGGCGTGGCAGCGCCCAGCATCACGCCCGTCATCGCCAGCAGGGGAAGACTGCCTACCATCAACATGCGGCCCTTCGTCACGGCATCCTCCCTCGATTTTGCGGGAGGCTAACCCGGCGCCTGCACGCCCACAAGTTGGCATGACCAATTTGGACAAACCAATCACAGCGGCGATGCACCCAAACCATGCGAATTTTGCGATTTTCCTTAGGAACAAAAGGGGCACTTGTGAATTTGCATTTCAAGGCCGCAATAATATCCAATCCGACAAAATATCCCGAAAATAGACGATCCCCGTACTATTCCCGAGGTTCGTTCAGCGTGATTTTGGATAGAATGAAAAGGAACAGGGAGTATCCAGCCATGAAGCCAATTCGTAGCGCTAGCAGCCCCCAAGCCCGCGTCGCCTTCACGCCGACCAGCAAGAAGGCCGGCCAGTGGGTCCAGACCCCGCACGGCTTCGTCAGGGTGGACAGTCCCGCCCCGAAACATGCCGAGTGAACGGATCGGCTGAACCGGCCAACTGAACCGATCTGACGGCCGGGCTTATCGGGCGGACAGCCCCTTGTTGCCGCCGTGCAGGCGCAGCTTGAGGCTGTTCTGATAATAGGCCACGGCCTGATATTGGCCGATCAGGACCGTCAGTTCGATCAGTTGCGCCTCGTCCAGACGCGCAGCCAGCACGGCCCAGGTTGCGTCGGCGATCATGGCGTCGCCATGCAGTTCCTCGACGGCGCGCAGGATCGCCCGGTCATGGTCGTTCCAACCCGGATCGGCCGAACCGGTCACGATCCGCTCCACCTCGTCCCGACCGATGCCGGCATGGCGCGCGATCATCACATGCTCGCCCCATTCATAGGGCGCCTGACAGAGCCAGGCGACGCGCAGGATCGCCATTTCCCGATCGCGCGCAGAAAGCTTGCCCTGCGTCAGCAGCGTGACGCCAACATCGGTCTGGCGGGCGAACAGCGCGGGATGGCGCATCATGGTGCGAATGATTTCGGGCAGACGCGCCAACACAACGGACATGTCGCCCTGCCCCTGCGCCTGGGCTTCGGTTACGTCGGTCAGCAGGTCCGCCTCGCGCGCGTCGATGCTCTGGTTGATGGCGATCATCTGCCGGATCAGCGGGTCGAGATCGGCGCTATATTCGTCGATGCTCAGCGCTTCGATGCGGGGCGCATCGCCCAATATCTGGGCATGGCGGCGCGCGATGCGGGCGGTTGCGGCCTCTCCGTCCATGCCCTTCCCCTGCGTTCTTCTGGCCGCGATGGGGTGGCGCGACGCCCCGGCTGTGTCAAACCGCCGGGGCGCTATCTGTCAGCTCAATATTCGCCGGGTTCCGAATGAAACTCGTGCCAGACGCCATTGAGGATGCCGAAGCCGACGGCCAGGCCGACGCCCAATATCCAGGCAAAATACCACATAGGTCGGATCCTTAGTAAAAGTCGGGGTTGAGGCGGATTTCGCGGTCGGTCACCCGGCCGAACATCACCTTATAGGCCCAGGCCGTGTAGGCCAGCACGATCGGCAGGAAGATGACGGTGCAGATCAGCATGGTGAACAAGGTGCCGTGGCTGGACGAGGCATTCCATGCGGTCAGGCTGGACCCCGGATCGATCGAGCTGGGCAGGATGAAGGGGAACATCGACAGGCCGACGGTGCTGATGATGCCGACATTGGCGATCGACGAGCCGGCAAAGACCAACGTGTCGCGCCGGCCACGAATGCCCAGCAGTGCCAGCACCGGCCCCGCAAAGCCCAGGATCGGCGCCAGCAGCATCCAGGGATGCGCCGCATAATTGTCGAGCCAGGCGCCCGCCGCCGCGACCGCGCCGCCCAGATGCGGGTTGGACGGGCCATTGGGATCGATCACGCCATCGACGCGATAG
Organism: Sphingobium sp. MP9-4; assembly: GCF_005281675.1. Classification (NCBI taxonomy): domain Bacteria; kingdom Pseudomonadati; phylum Pseudomonadota; class Alphaproteobacteria; order Sphingomonadales; family Sphingobiaceae; genus Sphingobium; species Sphingobium sp. MP9-4. Next base: position 9,979 of record NZ_LUFI01000065.1, read on the forward strand.
CCCATACCGCTCCAGGCGACGAACAGCCCGCCGATGGCGAACAGCAGGATCGACAGGATCGCTGCGCCCTGACCATAGAGGCGCACGCGCTGCAGCACCGGCCCCTGCGTCTTGAGGCTGAGCCAGCCGGCGCCATGCAGCACCAGCATCGCGACCGACAGCAGGCCGGTCAGCAGGGTGAAGGGCGTGAACAGGCCCAGCAGCGATCCTTCATAGAACATGCGCAGATCGCCATCGAGGCGGAAGGGCGCACCGACCAGCACATTGCCGACCGCGACGCCAAAGACGAGCGCGGGCACCAGGCCGCCGACGAACAGCGCCCAGTCCCAGCCGGCACGCCAGCGAGCGTCCGGTTTCTTCGAGCGATATTTGAAGCCGACGGGTCGCAGAATCAGCGCCGACAGCACCAGGAACATGGCGAGATAGAAGCCGGAAAAGCTGACGGCATAGACGAAGGGCCAGGCGGCAAAGATGGCGCCGCCGCCCAGGATGAACCAGACCTGGTTCCCTTCCCAGGTGGCGCCAACGCTGTTGATGATCATGCGCCGTTCCTCGTCGGTCCGGCCGGCAAAGGGCAGCAAGGCCGCCGATCCCAGGTCAAAGCCGTCGGTAAGGGCGAAGCCGATCAGCAGCACGCCCAGCAGCAGCCACCAGATGACGCGCAGCGTTTCATAATCGAGCGGAATGGTCATTGTCCTAACTCCGGTTGGCGGGCGTCATTCGGCGGGCACGGCGCGGAAATCGGGCGCCGGCTCGGCGGGGCTGTCAGGCCGCCAGGGGACATAGCGTTCCGGCCCCTTGGCGATGGTGGCGAGCATCAGCTTCACCTCGATCACCGCCAGGATACCGTAGAGCAGGGTGAAGCCGATGATGGTGGTCCACAATTGCGGCACCGTCAGGCTGGAGGCGGCGAGGAAGGTCGGCAGCACGCCGTCCACCGCCCAGGGCTGGCGCCCGATTTCCGCCACCGCCCAGCCGACCTCGATCGCGATCCAGGGCATCGGCATCATGAACAGGGCCAGTTTCAGGAACCAGCGCGCATCGAACCGCCGCATCGACGAGAAGGCAAAGGCGGTCGCGAAGAAGGCGATGAAGGCAAAGCCCAGCCCCGCCATGATGCGGAACATCCAGAAGATCGCCGGCACATTGGGCACGGTACTCCAGGCCGCCTTCTCGATCGTCGCGGCATCGGCCTGGCGCGGATCGGCGATGAAGCGCTTCAGCAGCAGGGCATAGCCCAGATCCGCCTTGTTGCGCTCGAACGCTTCCCGCGCGACCAGGTCGTTGCGATCGACCTTCAGTGTCTCGACCGCATCATAGGCGATGATGCCGGCGGCGATCCGCACCTTGGCGGTGTCGACCAGCTGGTTGATGCCGGTGACTTCGCCGGTCAGGCTGCGGGTGGAGATGAGGCCCAGCACATAGGGTATCTTGATCTCATGCGTGGTCTCGCGCCCGCTGTTGGACGGCAGGCCGAACAGGGTCAGGCCGGCCGGTGCAGGCTCGGTCTGCCACATGCCCTCGATCGCGGCGAGCTTCATCTTCTGGTTCTCGGTCAGCGCATAGCCGCTTTCGTCACCCAGCACGACGACCGACAGCGACGCGGCAAGGCCAAAGGCGGCCGCGACGGTGAAGGAGCGCTTGGCGATGGCGACATGCTTGCCGTTGAGCAGATAAAAGGCCGACACGCCCAGCACGAAGACGCTGGCACAGACATAGCCGGCGCTGACGGTGTGGACGAACTTCGCCTGGGCGACCGGATTGAAGATCACCGCCATGAAGTCGGTCACTTCCATCCGCATCGTCTGCGGGTTGAAGGTCGCGCCGGTGGGATGCTGCATCCAGCCATTGGCGACCAATATCCACAGCGCCGACAGGTTCGACCCCAGCGCCACCATGAAGGTGGTGAGCAGATGGCCGCGCTTCGACAGGCGATCCCAGCCGAAGAACATGAGGCCGACGAAGGTCGCCTCCAGGAAGAAGGCCATCAGGCCCTCGATCGCCAGCGGCGCGCCGAAAATGTCGCCGACATAGTGAGAATAATAGGCCCAGTTGGTGCCGAATTCGAACTCCATGGTGAGGCCGGTGGCCACGCCAAGGACGAAGTTGATCCCGAACAGCTTGCCCCAGAAGCGGGTGATATCCCGCCAGATCGGCCGGTCCGTCATGACATAGACGCTTTCCATGATGACGAGCATGAAGGAAAGGCCCAGTGTCAGGGGCACGAACAGGAAATGGTATAAAGCTGTGAGAGCGAATTGCAGCCTGGATAATTCAACGACGGCCATGCTTATCATCGCGACCCCCTTTCTTCCCTGAACCAAGTTGGCTGGCGAAATATGGACGTGACGGCGCTACATCATTGAGACAGATCAAATTATATTCTGCCGCCAAACCTAAATGAATGGGACGCAAGGTCTAGCTAGGGAAAACCGCAGGCATGGGTTGGGTCATCGACATCATCGGCGCCGCTCTTTTCGCGGCGGGACTGGCGCAGGGTGTCAGTGCGCTGGCCGATGGCGTCGCGATCGGCTGGCGGTCGCCGCTGCTGCTCTTGGCCGGCGGGCTGGTGCGTGCGGCCGGGCTGATGCTGGCCCATGTCCAGGCGATCCGGTCGGCCCAGCGCATCGTCGCCGCGCGGCGATCGACGCTGCTGCCCCGGCTGCTGGGCGGACGGCTGGCCCGTCCGTTGCTGGCGGGCGAGAATGCCACGCTGGCGATCGACCATCTCGCCGCGATCGAGGCGCATGGCGCCCGCTTCCTGCCGATCCGCAAGGCGGCGGCGCTGGGGCCGCTGCTGGTCGCCGCCATCGTCGCGACCGCAAGCTGGGTTTGCGCCGCGATCATGCTGGCAACCTTGCTCCCCTTCGCCTTCGGCATGGTGCTGGCGGGCACGGCGGCGCGGGCGGCGGCGGAGCGGCAACTGGCGGCCTTGGCCGAATTGTCGGGCCTGTTCGTCGACCGGCTGCGCGCGCTGCCGCTGATCCGTCATCATGGCGCGCAGGTGCGGATCAGCCGACAAGTGGCGGGCGCCGCGCAGGAGGCAGCGACCCGCACCGGCGCGGTGCTGCGCGTCGCCTTCCTGTCGGGGGCCGTGCTGGAATTTTTCGCGGCGCTCTCGGTGGCGCTGGTCGCGGTCTATTGCGGTTTTGCGCTGCTTGGCCTGCTACCCTTCCCCGCCCCCGAAACACTGGAGCTGCGCGCCGCGCTGTTCGCGTTGGCGCTGGCGCCGGAATTCTACCTGCCGATGCGCCGCTTGGCCGCGGCCTATCATGACAAGCAGATGGGCGAAGCGGCGGACAAGGCAATCGCTGCCGCCCTGCCGGACGTGGAGGCCGCGCTGCATCCGGCCAGCGCGCCGTTCGATGGCCTTCATCTCAAGGATTTGCGGATCGGCATCGGCTCTGGAATCGGTCCGGTCAGCCTGATGCTCAAGCCGCATGACCTGATCGCCCTCACCGGCCCGACCGGCAGCGGCAAGACCAGCATGCTCGCCGCGATCGCCGGACAGATTGACCCGGCCTCGGGCGAACTCTCTCCGGTAGATCCCGCGCGCATCGCCTGGGCGGCCCAGCGGCCGCTGCTGCTGCCCGGCAGCCTGGCCGACAATATCGCCCTCGCCCGCCCCGATGCCGACCGAGCGGAGATCGCGCAGGTTGCCGCGCGTGTCGGCTTGACGCCGATGCTGGCCGCGCGGCCCGAAGGGCTGGACCTTGCCATCGATCATCAGGGGGCGGGCCTGTCGGGCGGCGAACGGCGGCGCATCGGCCTCGCCCGCGCCATCCTGTCCGAACGGCCCGTTCTGCTCTGCGACGAACCCACCGCCGATCTGGATGCGGAGAGCGCCGCCGACATCATCGCCCTGCTGGTCGCCTTGTCGGCCGAGCGGGCGATCCTGGTCGCCACCCACGATCATCGCCTGACCGCCGCCGCCCGTCTGGAGGTGATGCTGTGAACCCGATCCGGATCGCGCTCGACAAGGCGACAGGCTCCGCGATGCTGCTGCGCCGCGCGACGCTGTGCGCCGTCATTGCGGCGCTGGCCGGCATTGCGTTGCTGGCGCTGGCCGGCTGGTTCCTGACTGCCGCCGCCATGGCCGGAGCGGCCGGCACGGTCGCCGTGCAGGCGTTCAACTATCTGGTGCCCAGCGCCGCGATCCGGCTGCTCGCCATATTGCGCACAGTCTCGCGCTATGGCGAGCGGCTCTGGTCGCACCGCGCCGCGCTCGAAGCCATGGGCGGCCTGCGCGCCAGCCTGTTCGCGCGCCTCGCCGCTCAGGACAGCCGCACCGCCCTGCCCTTGTCCAGCGGCGACGCCGCCGCGCGGCTGACCGGCGACATCGACGCGCTGGAGGATCTGGTGGTGCGCCGCCCCAGCCGGATCGCCGGATTGATGGCGGCGCTGGCCGGCGTGATGCTGGCGGCGAGCGGCGGCTGGCTGTCGGCCCTGCTGCTGGCGGTCATGCTCGCCGCCCTGCCGCTCTTGCTGCGCATCCTTGCCTGCCGCCTGACCGAAGGCCCCGCACAGCAGGCCGCCGATGCGCTCGGCGCAATGCGCGCGCGCTATGTCGAACTGGCGAGCGCCCGCGCGGAAATCGCGGCCTATGGACTGGGGGATCGCGTGATGGCCGAATTGGCACCCCTCACGCACCGACTCGACCGGGCCCGCGCCCGCCTGTTCATCGGCGAAGGCGTGCAGGCCGCCCTGCTCGCGGCCTATAGCGCGCTGGCGGTCATGCTGGTGCTGCTCGGCGCCGATGCCCCCGCGCCGCTGGTCGCGCTTGCCTTGCTGGCCAGCGCCGGCGCGGTGGAGGCGATGGCCGGGCTGTCGCGCACCGCCTTCCGCCAGGCCAGCGTCGATGCCGGCCTTGCCCGGCTGGCCGCGCTTGATGCACTGCCGCTGGACGATGCGCCTGCGCCATCCGCCGCGACAGCCCAAGTCATCCGTTTGGGCGGCATCGAGTTGCGCCCCGGTGCGCGGGTCGCCGCCACTGGCCGCTCCGGTTCGGGCAAGAGCCTGCTTGCGGAGGGTCTGGCCGGGCTGCGTCCGGTTACGGCCGATGTCGCGCTTGGCGGCCATCCGCTGGCAGCCTGCTCCGGGCCGGCGCTGCGCGACCAGTTCGCCCTCTCGCCCCAGGACGCGCCGATGCTGGCCGGCAGCATCGCCGACAATCTGCGCATCGCCCGGCCCGGCATCGATGCGGCCGATATGGCCGATGCGCTGCATGTCGCCTGTCTCGACCAGCGCATCGCCAGCCTGCCCGGTGGCATCGACTATCGGCTGGGTGAAGCCGGCGGCACCTTGTCAGGCGGCGAACGCAAGCGGCTGTCGCTGGCACGCGCGCTGCTGACCGGTCGTCCCTGGCTGTTGCTGGACGAGCCGACCGAGGGGCTGGACGCCGCGACCGAGGCGCTTCTGATCAGCCGGCTGCGCATCTGGCTCGACCGGACCGGCACCGGCCTGATCCTGATTTCGCACCGCCCCGCGCCACTCACGCTGACCGACCGACAGGTGCCGGTGTCTGCAATCGCCCCCCTGCCGGGCCAGGGTCTACCCGGAGTGGCAAGCGCGGCGTGAGGATGATAGGCTTTGTCTTGCAAGCGCTTAGAGCCTGTTTGAAAAATCGCGAAAGGGCGATTTCCAGTACGGTTCCAGCCCGCGCCCCCGCCCAACCACCCGATCCAGTGTCATCCTGTCGGGTGGTTGGGCGGGGGCGCGGGCTGGAACCGGCTTTCTCAAACGGGCGCTTAGCTACCACCTGACCAGACAGGGAGATGTTCGTGCCGCCAACCATCCTCATCGCCACCGATCTGACCGCCCGCAGCGACCGGGCCTTTGACCGGGCCGTCGAACTGGCGACCGATCTGGGCGGCACGCTGCTCGTCGCCCATGCGCTGGACAAGGGCGATGCCGCCCATGTCGCCCGCGCCTCCGATCGCGCCAAACGGGTCATCGCCAAGCTGACCGAGGGCGTCGCCGCGCCGGTCGAACCGGTGCTGATCCAGGGCCGCGCGCCCGAAACCATCGCGGAACTGGGCAAGGAGCGGGGCAGCGCGGTGATCGTCGTCGGCCCGGCCCGCCACAATCATGTCGGCGACTTCATCCTGGGCACGGCGGTCGATTATCTGGTCCGGCGTTCGCCCGTGCCGGTGCTGGTGGTCAAGGAACGGCCGCGCCATCCCTATCGGCGCATCCTGATCGCCACCGACTTTTCCGACTGCTCGCTCCATGCCGTGCAGATGACCGCGATGCTGTTTCCCAAGGCGCGGCTCGATCTGGTCCATGTCTATGATGGCGGCTTCCCCTCCCGCCTCGATCCCGACCAGACCTTGGCCTTCGCCCGGTCGGAAGCGGAACGGGAAAGCGCCGAATTTGCCGCTCGTCCGGAACTGGCCGGCCAAGCCCGCCCGTTCCAGGTCGAACTGATCGAGGGTCGCGCCGGCGAGGTGCTGCCGACCCTGATCGCACAACGCGATATCGACCTGCTGGTGCTGGGCGCCCATGGTCGCAGCGGCTTCGTCCATGCACTGATCGGCAGCCGCGCCTCCGAATTGCTCGAAGGCGCGCCCTGCGACGTGTTGATGGTGCGCGATTAGAAGGCGTCGATCTCCAACGCCATGATCGACGCTTCACCGGCGGCGATCGTGGCGGCGAGGCCCTGCGCCTGCGGCAAAACGCGCAGCGCGAAATAGTCGGCCAGCTTCAGCTTCGCCTGATGCAGCGGGCTGTTGCCCTGCGCGGCCGCCTGCGCCATCCGGGTCCACATCCAGCCCATCGACACCAGCGCGAACAGGCGCAGATAATCGACAGCCGCCGCGCCGGCTGCATCCATGTCCGCGCCCTGCAGGGCCGCCGTCGCCGTGCGCAGCGCGTCGAGCGCCGTGCAGGTGCTGCGCGCGATCACGCTCCCACCGGCTGCTTCCACATCGGCCGCGATCAGGGCGAAATAGCCTTCGACCACCGCGCCGCCCGCCATCGGCAGCTTGCGCCCGACCAGGTCCGCCGCCTGCACGCCATTGGTGCCTTCATAAATCTGGGCGATGCGCGCATCGCGCACATATTGTTCCATGCCCCATTCGCGGATGTAGCCATGGCCGCCAAAGACCTGCTGCGCCTGCACCGCGCTTTCGAACCCGAAATCGGTGAAGGATGACTTCACCACCGGCGTCAGCAGCGCCACCAGCGCGTCGGACCTGGCGCGCTCGCAGGCGTCGGCGTGGTGCTGCGATCGGTCATGCTGCAGCGCGGTCCAGCCCGCCAGCGCGCGCCCGGCCTCCACGAAACTGCGGATATTGAGCAGCATCCGGCGAACATCGGCATGTTCGATGATCGCCACCGGCGCGCGCTGATTGTCCGCACTGCGACCCTGCAGCCGTTCCTTGGCATAGCCCGCCGCCTGCTGATAGGCAGCGCCGGCAATGCCAAGCCCTTGGATGCCGACCATCAACCGCTCGGCATTCATCATCGTGAACATGGCGGCCAGGCCGCGATGCGCCTCACCCACCAGCCAGCCGGTCGCGCCGTCATAATTCATGACGCAGGTCGGCTGGGCATGGATGCCCATCTTCTTCTCCAGCGCGCCGACCGACATGCTGTTGCGCTGGTCGAAGGCACCGTCCGCGCCGGGCAGGAATTTGGGCACCAGGAACAGGCTGATCCCCTTCACCCCCGCCGGCGCATCGGGCAGGCGCGCGAGCACCAGATGGACGATATTACCGCCGAAATCATGGTCGCCCGACGAGATGAAGATCTTCGTGCCGGTCACCGCATAGCGGCCATCGCCTTGCGGCTCGGCCTTGGTCTTCAGCAGGGCAAGGTCGGTGCCCGCACTGCTTTCGGTCAACGCCATCGCGCCGGTCCATTCGCCGCTCACCATGCGCGACAAATAGGTCGCCTTAAGTTCCTCGCTGGCATGGGCGGCGATCGCCTCGCAAGCGCCACGGGTCAGGCCGGGGAACAGGCCAAAGGACAGGTTCGCGGCCGACAGCATCTCGTCCAGCCACAGCTGCAGGATGAAGGGCAGCCCCTGCCCGCCATGGTCGGGATCGGCCGACAGCGCCGCCCAGCCGGCATCGGCAAAGTCGCGATAGGCCTGGGCAAAGCCGGGCGGCGTCCGCACCGCGCCGTCGATCAACTGGCTGCCATGCTCGTCGCCTTCGCGGTTGAGCGGCGCCAGGCGCTCGGCGCACATGCGCCCGGCCTCGTCCAGCACGGTCACGGCCAGGTCGGCGTCGACATCCTTGTTCAGCTCCGCCATCGCCTGGTCGAAGCCCAGCACCTCGCTCAGCAGGAAGCGATAATCGTCGATCGGCGGAACATAGCTGTACATCGAACCTCTCCAAATTTGCTGCGGATCAGCTATACCAAACATCTGTTACAGTCAAACGCGCACGGCATCCTTGCCGCTGCGACGCACACCGTTGACGCCCAGACTATAACCGATCGTGGCGAAAAATGGCGACGATCTGCGCGGCGATCTGCGGCCGCGTCAGCCGGCCATCACGATACCAGTCGGCCGCAGAATTGAGCTGGCTGAGCAGCAACGTGCGATAGAGCGAACGGTCGATGTCGGCCGGCAGCGGCAGCGCCGCCACCAGATCCCGGAACAATTGCTCGAACCGGTCGCGGCGCGCCACAAGCTGGTCGCGCACGCCATCCGGCACCGCGCGAAAATCATTCATCATCGGCATGGTCAGCGAATCCGCCGCCAACTGAATATCCAGCAGGCTGGCGCAAGCCGCCTCCAGCCGCGCCCAGGGATCGGCCTGCGTCGCGACCGCCGCCGCGATCCGCGCCTCGGCCGCATCCAGCGCGCCATTATGCAGTTCGACGAACAGCGCGTCCTTCGACTTAATATGGTGGTAGAGCGATCCGCCCAGCACCCCGGCCTGCTCGCCAATGTCGCGCATCGACGTGCCGCGATAGCCCTTGCGCGCAAAAAGCTGCGCGGCGATTTCCAATATCTGGCGGCGGCGGCCCGATCCTTCGTCGCGCCCGCCCGCCGATGCGGCATCCCCGATCGTCATGTCAGCGCGCTAGCACAGGGCGGGACCACAGGCCACGCCCCGTGCGATCGCTCCCGGCTCAGGCCGGCACCTTCTGGCCATAGGGCGCATCGGCGTCGCGCGCCGGGATCGCACCGCGCCGACCGATATTCCAGCCGGCCAGACGGTGCCCGGCCAATGCCGCCTCTGCCGGCTCCGCGCCGGCCAGCCGCGCATGCAGATAGCCGCCGTTAAAGGCATCGCCCGCGCCGCTCGAATCCACGACATCGACCCGCGCCGGCGGCGGCACGAGCGCGCCACCGACCAGACAGCCTTCGGCGCCCAGCTTGACCACGATCTCGCGCCCATCACCCGCGCCCCAGCGGGCCGCGGCGTCGGCGGCATCATCCGCCTCGCCCATTTCGACCTCGTCCGCCAGAGTCGGCAACCCGATGTCGCACAGCGCGATCGCCCGGTCGCGCCACGCCCGCGCGGTCGCGGCGTCGCTCCACAGGCGCGGCCGGTAATTGCCGTCGAAGGCGATCCGGCCGCCCCGTGCCTTCACCCGTTCGCACAGCGCCAGCAACGCCTCGCGGCCGGCATCGGGCAGGATCGCAAGCGTGATCAGCGAAAAATAGAGCAGGTCCGACTGGGCGGCGGCATCAACCATCGCGCCGCTTTCGGGCAGGTCGAACATCGCCCGCGCCGCGGCCTCGCCGCGCCAATAATGGAAGCTGCGCTCGCCGGTCTCATCCGTCTCGATCGCATAGAGGCCGGTGGTCCGGCCGGGTGTGCCGATCAGCAGGCCGGTATCGACGCCTTCCGCTTCCCAAGCCTTGCGCAAATCCTCGCTCATCGGATCGGCGCCGATCGCGCTGGCAAAGCGCACCTTGTCCCCGGCCCGCGCCAGGTGGATCGCGGTGTTGATGACATCGCCACCATAGCGCAGGTTCCAGCCATCGCCGCTGCCCCGGCTCAGTTCCAGCATTGCCTCGCCGATGACGGTGATAGTCGCGTCGCTTGCCATGTGATCCTCTCTGATTGAAGCAGCGTCGTGCGGGGCCTGCCCCATGAAGTCAAGCCGTTGCGATCCCGTCCCATATGGCGGAACAGATTGCATCGTGCCGCGTTTGCCATAGGCAAAGATACAGGATCGAAAATGTCAGGGGCGGAAATGGGGACGACAGAGACAGGCCAGCCGGTCAACCGGTTCGAATTGCTGGTCCAGAGCGTCACCGACTATGCGATCTTCATGCTCGATCCGGCCGGCTTCGTCGTCAGCTGGAATAGCGGGGCGCAGCGCATCAAGGGGTACAGCGCCGACGAGATTATCGGCCAGCACTTTTCCGCTTTCTATACGGAGGAGGACCGCGCCGCCCATGTGCCCGCCGCCGTACTGCGCACCGCCGAGGTCGAAGGGCGGTTCGAGGCGGAAGGGTGGCGCCTGCGCAAGGATGGCACCCGCTTCTGGGCCAATGTGGTGATCGATCCGATCCGCGACCCCGCCGGCCATCTGCTCGGCTTTGCCAAAGTCACCCGCGACCTGACCGAACGCCGCGCCGCGCAGGAGGAACTGCGCCGCAGCGAGGAACGCTTCCGCCTGCTGGTGCAGAGCGTCACCGACTATGCCATCTACATGATCGATCCGGTCGGCACGATCACCAGCTGGAATAGCGGTGCCGAACGGTTCAAGGGCTATAGCGCCGAAGAGATTATGGGCCAGAATTTCGCCCGCTTCTATTCGGAGGAAGACCGCATGGCCGGCCTCCCCTCCCGTGCGCTCGATACCGCCCAACGCGAAGGCCGGTTCGAGGCGGAGGGCTGGCGCATCCGCAAGGATGGCACCCGTTTCTGGGCCAGCGTCGTGATCGATCCGATCCGCGATCCGGCCGGCGAACTGCTGGGCTTCGCCAAGATCACCCGCGATCTTACCGAACGGCGTCAGGCGGCCCAGGCGCTGGAGCAGGCGCGCGAGGCGATCTTCCAGAGCCAGAAAATGGACGCCATCGGCAAGCTGACCGGCGGTGTCGCCCATGATTTCAACAATCTTCTGGCCGTGATCGTCGGTAGCCTCGATCTCGCGCGGCAGCGTCTTGCGGCCGGTGCTGATATCAGCCGCTATCTTGACAATGCCATGACCGCCGCCGATCGCGGCGCCACCCTGACCCAGCGGATGCTCGCCTTTGCCCGCAAGCAGGAACTCAAGCTGGAACAGGTCGACTGCATCGGCCTGATACATGGCATGGCCGATCTGCTCAAGACCACCATCGGCAGCAGCGTCGCGATCGAGACGCGCTTCCCGCTGTCGCTGCGCCCGGCCCATGCCGACCCGGCCCAACTGGAACTGGCGCTGATCAATCTGGCGGTCAATGCGCGCGACGCCATGCCCGACGGGGGCCGCCTGTTGATCGAGGGCAGCGAGATTACGCTGGCGCTGGGCGACCAGCCCGATCTCGCAGCGGGCAGCTTCATCCGCCTTACGGTCACGGACGAAGGCGAAGGCATGGATGAGGCGACGCTGGCCCGTGCCCGCGAACCCTTCTTCACCACCAAGGGGGTGGGCAAGGGCACCGGCCTTGGCCTGTCGATGATCCACGGCTTCACCCAGCAATGCGGCGGCGCGATGACCATCGCCAGCCAGCCCGGCAAGGGGACCAGCGTGTCCATCTGGCTACCCGTCGCCCTGACCGACGCCAGCAACGAGCGGGCGGCCGTCCCGTGCGAACCGGACGAGCTGGAAACCGAACCGCTGGTCATCCTGGCGGTCGATGATGATGATCTGGTGCTGACCAATACCGCCGGCATGCTGGAAACGATGGGCCATACCGTGTTCCAGGCCGGATCGGGACGGGAAGCGCTGCACATGCTGGAGCAGGGTCGCATCGATCTGGTCGTCACCGATCATGCCATGCCCGGCATGACCGGCGCGCAACTGGCCGACGCGATCGAGCAGGCCTATCCCGACCTGCCCGTGCTCATCATCACCGGCTATGCCGAACTGCCCGCCGATGCCAGCCGTCGCCTGCGCCTCGACAAGCCTTTCCGCCAGGCGGAACTGGCGATGATGGTCCACCGCATCCGCCACGACAGCGCTCTCCGCCGACTGGTTCCCATCGGCACCGATAGCCATCCCTGAAGTCATCCCCGACAATATGTGACAGAATTTCACATATTTTCTTGGCCTTATGTCTTGCCATCGTCATGCGCATGGCCGATGGCGATTGCATCCTGACCGCCAGCAACTCCACAGGATCGCATGAACAAAGCCACGCATCCGACGCCGACATCGCATTTCTTCACATCCCTGCGGACGCGGCTTCACTATCTCGACTGGGGCAATCCGTCGGCGCCGCCGCTGATCCTGGTCCATGGCGGTTTCGACCATGCACGCAGCTGGGACTGGACCGCGCGTTCGCTCGCCCGCGACTATCATGTCATCTGCCCCGACCTGCGTGGTCATGGCGACAGCGGCTGGTCGTCGGACGGCTCCTACATGATGGCCAATTATGTCTATGACCTGGCCCAGCTGGTCGAATTGCTCGATCGCCGGCCGGTCACCATCGTCGGCCATTCGCTGGGCGGATCGATCAGCCTGCGTTATACCGGCCTATACCCCGAAAGCGTCGCGCGCGTGGTCGCGATCGAGGGGCTGGGCCTGTCGCCCGACCGCATCGCCGAACAGGCAAAACGCAGTACCGAAGAGACATGGAAGGGCTGGATCGACACCCGTCGCACCAATGCCCGCCGCTCGCCGCGCCATTATGCCACGATCGAGGCCGCAGTCGCCCGCATGCGCGAACGCAACGACCATCTGTCGGTCGAACAGGCGCTGCACCTCACCCTCCACGGCGTGAACCGCAACGAGGATGGCAGCTATAGCTGGAAGTTCGATCCCTATCTGCACGGCGCCGCCCCCCAGGCCGGCACAGACGAAAATCTGCCCGACTTCTGGCGCCGCATCACCTGCCCGACGCTGCTGTGCCTCGGCCTCGACAGTTGGGCGTCAAACCCGGTCAAGGATGGCCGCATCGCCCATTTCCAGCAGGCCCGGCTGGTGGAATTTCCCCATGCCGGCCACTGGCTGCATCACGACCAGTTCGAGATGTTCGTCAAGGAACTGCGCGTCTTCCTGGCGGAATGAGGTACGGCCTCAGGGCCTGTTTGGAAAACGCGCAAGAGCGCATTTTCGATGCGGCACCAGCCCGCACCCCCACCCGACCGCCCATCAGGATACCATGTCTGGGCGGTCGGGTGGGGGTGCGGATGCGCCGGAAGCGCATGCCCAGACAAGCCCTCAGGCAATGAAGCCTGAAACCGCCGCCTGATATTCCGCCTTCAGCTGGGCGATGAAGGCGCCCGCCGGCTGCACCGCCTTGATCGCGCCAATGCCCTGGCCCGCGCCCCACACGTCGCGCCACGCCTTCTTGTCGCCGGCCAGGCTGGCGAAATCCATGTCGGCCGCCTTGGGCAGCTTGTCCGGGTCCAGCCCCGACGCGACGATGCTGGGGCGCAGATAATTGCCCAGCACCCCGGTGAAGACGTCGGAATAGACGATGTCGGCCGATGCGCTATCGACGATCATGTCCTTGTAGGCGTCGAGCGCGTTCGCCTCGGTCGTGGCGATGAAGGGCGACCCCATATAGCCAAGGTCCGCGCCCATCATCCGCGCCGCCGCGATCGACCGACCGGTCGCGATCGCGCCCGACAGCGCCAGCGGCCCGTCGAACCATTCGCGGATTTCCTGGACCAGGGCAAAGGGCGACAGCGTGCCGGCATGCCCGCCCGCGCCCGCCGCCACCGCGATCAGGCCATCGGCGCCCTTTTCGATCGCCTTCCTGGCAAAGACATTGTTGATGACGTCGTGCAGCACGATGCCGCCATAGCTGTGGATCGCCTCATTCACCTTCTCCTGCGCGCCCAGCGAGGTGATGACGATCGGCACCTTATATTTGACGCACAGCGCCAGATCCTCTTCCAGCCGCGCATTGGTGCGGTGGACGATCAGATTGACGGCAAAGGGCGCATCCTGATCGGTCAGTTCCGCACCCAGTTGCTGCAACCAGGCCTCGAACGTGCCGGACGGGCGCGCATTGAGCGATGGAAAGGCGCCGACGATGCCGGCACGGCACTGAGCGATCACCAGTTCCGGCTGCGAGATGATGAACATCGGCGACCCGATCAGCGGCAGGGACAAACGGCCTTGAAGCGAAGCCGGCAGGGTCATGATCGGGGTCTCTCCTTTATCTGTCCGAACCGCGCTATCATCGCTCCGCGCCCGGAAAAAGGCCAAAATCAACCGTATTGCTCAAGCAATACAGTGATGCTATGATCCCGATCCAGGCCCGACAAGGAGTGCCCCAGAATGTATAGCGAGAGCGATCTGCAAGATGCCGTAGCGGCCGGCGCGCTGACGCCCGCCAGCGCCCAGGCGCTGCGCGACCATGTCGCCCGGCTACGCGCCAGTTCGGTGGACGAGGAACATTTTCGCCTGCTGACCGGCTTCAACGATATTTTCGTCGCCATCGCCTCGGTGATCCTGCTGGTCGCGGTCGCGGGACTCGGAAACGAGGTTCACCTCGGCATCACCACCCCGCACCAGCCCTCCTTCGTGTCCGGCCTGTTCGTCGCTGGCACCGCCTGGGGCCTGGCTGAATATTTCACGCGACGCCTGCGCATGGCGCTGCCTTCGATCCTGCTGCTGCTCGCCTTTGTCGGCGGCATCGCCTTCACCGCAGCGCTGCTGATCGGACCGATGATCCCCGACGCGCAGAATGACGGCGCGGGCCTGGTCGCCTCGCTCGCCGGCCTCAGCGCCGCCATCGCCGCCTGGTTCCACTGGCGCCGCTTCATGGTGCCGATCACCGTCGCCGCCGGTGCTGCCGGCGCGGCCGCGATCGTTGGCGGCCTTGCCATGTGGCTGATCCCGTTCAGCCACACCCTGCCCTTCATCCTGCTTCTGATCGCCGGCCTTGCCATCTTCACCCTCGCCATGCGCTGGGACATGAGCGATCCGGGCCGCACCAGCCGCCGCTCCGACGTCGCCTTCTGGCTGCACCTGACCGCCGCACCGATGATCGCCCATTCGCTGTTCCAGTTGCTGGGCATCACCCATGGGCTGGTCGATGCGGGACAGGCCTTCCTGGTGATCCTGCTCTATCTCGCCTTCGGCCTGGTGGCGCTGGCGATCGACCGTCGCGCACTGCTGGTCTCCAGCCTCGCCTACGTCCTCTATGCGCTCTACAGCCTGTTCCAGAAGGTCGGCGCGGTCGAACTGTCCGCCGCGCTCACCGCGCTGGTGATCGGCGGCACGCTGCTGCTGCTCTCGGCCTTCTGGCACCGTGCCCGCGCCACGATCGTCACCGGCCTGCCGCCGGCGCTCGCCAGCCGCCTGCCCTATCTCAATCGCGCAGCCGCCTGATCAACCCAACGAAAAGGGGCCGCTTCGTCCACAGGAAGCGGCCCCTTTTTTCACATCCATTCCCGGTGATGTCAGTTCATCGCCAGGATCATGTTGCGCACCTGGGGATAGACCTGCTTTTCCCATTTGCTGCCGGAAAAGACGCCATAATGGCCAACGCCCGGCTGCAGATGATGGCGCTTCAGATGCGGCCGCAGACCGGTGCAAAGGCCATGGGCCGCCGACGTCTGGCCAACCGCGCAGACATCGTCCTTTTCGCCCTCGACCGTCAGCAGCGCCGTCTTGCGGATCGCGCCGGGGTTCACCGCCCGGCCATGGACCGTCAATTCCCCCTTGGCCAGCAACATGCGCTGGAACACCATGTCCACCGTTTCCAGGTAGAATTCCTTGGTCATGTCGAGGACCGCGAAATATTCCTGGTAGAAAGTCTTGATCTTGTCGGCCTCGATCGTCTTGCCGTCGGCCAGCAACTGATACAGTTCGCGATGCTGCGACCCGTGTCGCTCCATGTTCATCGACATGAAGGCGGACAGTTGCAGGAAGCCGGGATAGACCTCGCGCCCGCGCCCGGCATATCGGAACGGCACGGTGGAGATCAGATTCTCCTCGAACCATTCGATCGGCTTCTCGTTCGCCAGTTCGTTGACCACCGTCGGCGCCGCGCGCGGATCGATCGGCCCGCCCATCAGGGTCATCGACTTGGGCGTCGCCGCATCCTCATCCTCGGACATCAGCGCCACGGCGGCCAGCGCCGGCACGCAGGGCTGGCACACCGACACCAGATGGGCGCCGGGGCCGATATCCTGCAGGAACTGGATCACATAATCGACATATTCGTCGAAACCGAAGCGCCCCGCTTCCATTGGCACATCGCGGGCATTCTTCCAGTCGGTGATATAGACGTCATGGTCCTGCAACAGCGTCGCCACCGTGCTGCGCAGCAGGGTTGCGAAATGCCCCGACATCGGCGCCACCACCAGCACCTTGGGCTGGGCGGTCTCGACATCGTCCTTCACGAAATGCAGCAGGTCGCCGAACGGCAGGTCGAGCACGATCTCCTCGCGCACCTCGACCTCGGCATTGCCGGTCTGGACGCGGTCAATGCCATAGGCGGGGCGCTTGTGGGTCATACGCGCGCCCTGGAACACGTCCATCAGCGCGAACATGCGGCGCGGCATCGGCCAGTCGGCGACCGGACCCATATGGTCGCGCATCGCCAGCGCCATCTGCGCCCCGAAGCGGGCCGGGGCCAGCATGTCTTCCATGGCCTGGTAACCGTCGTAAAGCATTCGCATATTACCAAAACAACCTTGTTCAACCTGGGGGAGACGACTCGGTTCTTCCCTTAAACGCTATACATGCTTTTCATGTTGCACTGCATCATGAATGATGGAAAATAACATTCGGCATGTCTGCCAGGGAACCGCCCCTGCGATTTTGCGTTTGGGGGCCGGGAACCGTGTATCGGGAGAGCATGGATGGCCGTCGCGGAACTCACTCTATCCAGCAAGAACTATTCCTCCTGGTCGCTGCGCGGCTGGCTCTTGTGCCGGCTCGCCGGGCTGAAGGTGGAGGAAAGGATCATCGCCATCGATGATCCGGAAAATCGCGCCGAACTGTTGCTCTTGTCGCCATCGGTGCTGGTGCCGCGCCTCACCCATGAAGGGGCGAGCGTCTGGGACACGCTCGCAATCGCGGAATATCTGCACGAACTCTATCCCCAGGTCGGCATGTATCCCGCCGAACGCATCATCCGCGCCCATTGCCGGTCGGTCTCGGGCGAAATTCATTCGGGCTTCGCCAATCTGCGCTCTGCCCTGCCGATGAACCTCAAGGTCCGCCATGACCGCTTCCCGATCTTCTCGGGTGCCAAGCCCGATATCGAGCGGATCGAGACGATCTGGACCGAATGCCTCGACGCCTATGGCGGCCCCTGGCTGTTCGGGGAAAAGCCGACCGTGGCCGACGCCATGTTCGCGCCGGTGGCACAGCGCTTCCTCACCTATGCCGTGCCACTCTCGCCCAGGTCGGCGGCCTATTGCGACACCATCAACGGCTGGCCGCTGATGCGCGAATGGATCGACGCCGCCCGCGCCGAACCCGATGATATCGAGGAACTGGATATCGAGTTCTGAAACGGCCCTTTCCCCCGCCCTGTGCGGGGGTTAAGGCACGGGGATGAAACACGCCCTCCCCCTCCTGGCCCTCGGCCTTGCCACCCTGTCCTTCCCCGCCAATGCCCAGACCGACCCGGCGAAAACCGATCCGGCCAAGCTGGAACAGTCGGTTCGCACCATGGCGTCCGACCTGTTCGAGGGCCGCGCGCCCGGCACCGTGGGGGAAGAGCGCACGATCGGCTATCTCGTCGCCCGCTTCGAGCAGCTGGGGCTGGAGCCGGGTGGCCCGGACGGCCAGTGGGTGCAGACCGTGCCGCTGCTCCACACCCGCCTTGGCCAGTCGGAAAGCCTGTCGGTCGCGCAAAATGGCGCCGCCACCCCCTGGACCTTCGGCAAGCAGGTTTATCTCTCCACCCTCCAGCCCAAGGACAAGGTCGCCGTCGCCAATGCGCCGATGGTCTTTGTCGGCTATGGCGTATCCGCTCCCGAACGCGGCTGGGACGATTTCAAAGGCGTGGACCTGAAAGGCAAGATCGCCGTCTTCCTGATCAACGACCCGGACTTTGAAGCCGCGAAGGGCGAAGACCCGTTCGGCAAGTTCGGCGGCAAGACCATGACCTATTATGGCCGCTGGACCTACAAGTTCGAGGAAGCCGCCCGCCACGGCGCGATCGGCGCGCTGATCGTCCATGACACGCCGGGCGCCGGCTATGGCTGGAACGTCGTCGTCAGCCCCGGCGGCGAGAATTACGACCTTGTCCGCCCGGCCGACAAGCTGACCAGCCTGCAGGTGCAGGGCTGGGTCGAGGGCGAGGCGGCAAAGGCCCTCTTCGCCGGCGCCGGTCAGGATCTGGCCGCGCTGCGCAAGCAGGCCCGCTCAGCGAAATTCAAGCCGGTCGAACTCAAGGGTGCCAGCTTCTCCGCCGCCTTCCCGGTCACCCAGGAAGTGGTCAAGAGCGCCAATGTCATCGCCCGCATCCCCGGCGCTAAGCGCCCGGACGAAACCGTCATGTATGGCGCCCATTGGGACGCCTATGGCAAGGGCGCGCCCGACGCGCAGGGCCGCATCTATCGTGCCGGCGCCAATGACGACGCGCTCGGCATGGCCGGCCTGTTCGAAATCGCCCGTATCTTCAAGGCCGGCCCCACCCCCGACCGCTCGATCGTCTTTGCCGCCTGGACGGCGGAGGAGCGCGGCCTGCTGGGATCGGAATTTTACGCCCAGAACCCGCTCTACCCGCTCGACAAGACGGTCGCGAACCTCACCATCGACGTGCTCCAGACCGCCGGCAAGGCCAAGGACGTGATCCTGATCGGCAAGGGCCAGAATGTGCTCGAGGACGATCTCGCCAAGTTCGCGGCCAAGCAGGGTCGCGTCATCACCCAGGAAAGCCTGCCCGAACGCGGCCTCTTCTACCGTGCCGACCATTTCTCCATGGCCAAGCGCGGCGTGCCCGTGCTGCTGATGATGGGCCTCGCCGGCGCATCCGACATGATCGATGGCGGCCGCGCCGCCGGCCAGGCCTGGATCGATGCCTATACCGGCAAATGCTATCACCAGGCCTGCGACGCGGTCGACGATACATGGAAGCTGGACGGCGCCGCGCAGGACGTGGACCTGATGTATGACATCGGCCGCGACCTCGCCTTTTCGGCCCGCTGGCCCGAATGGAAGGCCGGCTCGGAATTCAAGGCCATCCGCGACAAGAGCGCGGCGGTCCGGAAGTAATCCCCTTCTACTCCCCTCCCTTTCAAGGGAGGGGCCGGGGGTGGGTGCCTCCGCAGGAGGCTCACTTCGTTCGCCACCCACCCCTTGATCCCCTCCCTTGAAAGGGAGGGGAGATACTTATGCAGCACTCAACCGATACAGGCCCGCCCCATGCGGCGGCAGCGTCACCGATATCCGGTCCGCCTGCTGCCCCAGGGCCTGCCCGGCCCACAGGTCGCGCACCGCCACCGGAGCGTTCAGCCCCAGATCGCGCAGCCTGATCCAGACCTCGCGTGGCTTGTCGCTGACGTTGAACAAGGCGACATAGCGATCCGCGCTCCCTTCCGCCTTCGCCGACCAGATGCGCCCGCCATCCTCGATATAATGGGGCTGATTGTCGGTGCTCGCCTGATTAACCGCGATCACCTCCTTGTTGGTCAGCAGCGCCAACGTCGCCGCATCCAGATGCCGCAGATCGCCGCCCATGATCAGCGGCGACCGCGCGATCGCCCACAGGGTCATCAGCGTCCGCTGCTCGTCCGGGGTGAAGCGGGTGTCGCGTTCGCCCAGCGCCAGCCGTCCCAGCGGCAGCATGTCCGCATCCGGCCATGATCCCGGCCCGCGATAGGGCGTCCAATTCTCCAGCCGCGTAAACTGCGCCTCCAGCATCGCCCAGTCATCCCAGAAATCATCGGAAATGCGCCACATCTGCGCATATTTGCGGACATGATCGCCGCGCATCACCGGCGTCTCGCCGGGCGAGAGGCTCAGAATGATCGGCCGCCCGGTCGCAACGATCGCCTTGTGCGCCGCCTCGATCTCCGCCGCATGGGCATCATAGGGCCGGCTCATATCGTCCATCTTGACGAAATCGACGCCCCAGTCGGCATAGAGGCGGAAAATACTGTCATAATAGGCCTGCGCGCCCGGCCGCGTCATGTCGACGCCATACATGTCCGGGTTCCAGCTACAGATGCTCTTCCTGTCGGCAATGTCCGCCGCATGATATTTCGTCCCCAATATCGGCAGATTCTGTTCCACTGCCGCGCGCGGGATGCCGCGCATCACATGGATGCCGAATTTCATGCCGAGCGCATGCACATCCTTGGCAAGCTGGATGAAGCCCTTGCCGCCGGCGCTGGACGGGAAGCGATTGGGCGCCGGGATCATCCGGCCATAGCCGTCCATCGCCGGCCTGGGCTTGGCGTTGTAGGTATAGCTCGACGCCTCGGGCTCATACCACTGAATGTCCACGGTGAAGATGTCATAGCCGAAGGGCAGCAGCTTTTCCGCCATGATCCCCGCGGTCTCGCGCGCCTGCGCCTCGGTAATGGTGGTGGCAAAGCTGTTCCAGCTATTCCACCCCATCGGCGGACGCGGCGCCAGCACCGCTTTTCCCGCTTCCGCCGGAGCTGCCCCCGCCCGCACTGCGCCAGCAGCCGCAAGCCCCGCCACACCGCCCGCGAGCATATCGCGGCGGCTAGCCTTCCATGTCATCCTCATCATTTGTCGGAGTTAATAGGAAGGCGACAAAAATAGCAACAGCCGTTCGTTTCGAGCCTGTCGAGACATCCGGCTCCAAGCCGCCTGGACAAGTGCGCCACCCATCAAAAGACCAAGATGAGCGGCTAGCGGACACTTCCCTATTTCGTCATGCCAGCGAAGGCTGGCATCTCTCTGTTCTTCTCAGAACCCAGAAGGCAGTGAGATCCTCGAAGCGAGGCACGCGCCTCGCTTCGACTTCGCTGGATGACGGAGTTGGGTGGGTTGCGGAATGGCTGCTTACGATAGAGAACAGAGACAAGCTGACGCTTGGCACCAGGCGATAGGCGTTTTATGCCCTGCTCATGGCGCAGACCCAGCATAGCTTCGTAAACCGCAAGGAAGGCCCGATTTATGTATCGGTCTGAGTAGCCCCTAGATTTCTGGACGCCTTCTATCCTAATTTTGAGGACAGGAGACGACGATGGGGAAGCCCAATTTCAGCGATGAGTTCAAGCGTGATGCGGTGGCGCAGATCACCGAGCGAGGGTATCCGGTAGCGGAGGTATCTGAGCGGCTCGGCGTCAGTCAGCATTCGCTGTATGCTTGGAAGCGACAACTGGCGAAGGTGGTGTCTGGCGATGCCAGCAAGGATGTCGAGATCCGCCAGCTGAAGCGCGAGCTGGCCCGGGTGACCGAGGAGCGCGACATCCTAAAAAAAGCCACCGCGTATTTCGCCAGGGATGCAAAGTGAGATACGCATTTGTCGCCGAGCATCGTGACCAGTTCGGGGTTCGATCGATGTGTCGGTGTCTGCGCATCCAGCCCAGCGGTTTCTATGCTTGGCAGAAGAGCCCACTGAGCACGCGGGCCCAGGAAGATGCTCGGCAGACAGAGTTGATCCGGCAAGCCTGGAACGACAGCGGCAAGGTCTATGGCTACCGCAAGCTGCACGACGACCTGCTGGATCAGGGCGAGACCTGCTGCCCGAACCGCGTTGCCCGGCTGACCAGGCTGGCGGGTATCAAGGCGCAGGTCGGCTACAAGCGCCGACCGGGGAGCTATGGCGGCAAGCCGTCCCTGGCGGTCGACAACACTCTGGATCGCCAGTTCGACGTGGCCGCACCCGACAGGGCCTGGGTGACAGACATCACCTACATCCGGACCCTGGAGGGCTTTGCCTATCTGGCCGTCGTGATTGATCTCTATTCCCGCCGCGTGGTGGGTTGGTCAATGCAGAGCAGGCAGACCACCGATGCGGTGCTGCAGGCGCTGCACATGGCGGTATGGCGGCGCAAACCGAAGCAACGGGTGCTGATCCACTCGGATCAGGGCTCGCAGTTCACCAGCATGGACTGGGCGGCCTTCATCCGGGCTCACAATCTTGAGCATTCGATGAGCCGGCGCGGCAACTGCCATGACAACGCCGTCGCCGAGAGCTTCTTCTCCTCGCTCAAGCGTGAGCGCATTCGGCGCCGTACCTACAAAACACGCGATGAAGCCCGGCAGGATGTGTTCGATTACATCGAGATGTTCTACAACCCGGTGCGCAAGCAGATCAGGAACGGGATGCTGTCACCCAACCAGTTCGAACGGCAGCAGATTCTGAAAGCAGAAGGCGTCTAGAAAACTAGGGGCTACTCAG